>NZ_DATHGC010000242.1:0-30927 GCF_035317785.1 Pedobacter sp.
ATTTTAAACCGTACTCCTACAATGTTGTGATCGGAGACACTCCTACCCTTATCGCTGCAAAGATTGCGGACGTGGTAAACGGGATCACCGGCAGTCCATTTATCGCAACCGTATTGGCCGGCGTGTTGACATTGACAACAAAATGGAAAGGTGTGAGTTCTGCAAATGTCAACGCGGTGATCAGCAATGGTGGTACCGGAGCTGGCGTAAGTTATGCGTTGACTACTACTACTCCAGGTACAGGCGTTGTGGATCTTTCAGGTGCTTTAGCTCAGTTTGAAGATAACTGGTACACAACTGTGATCAATTCTTACGGTACGGCGACATTGGCGGCCCTGGAAGCGTTTAACGGTGTTCCTGATGATGATACTCCTACCGGCCGGTACGAAGGCCGAATATTCAAGCCTTTCATGGCTTTCTTCGGCAGCACTCTTGCTGATAAAGATGACCTGGTTGCAATTACCGATGCTGCAGCTCGTGTTGATCAGGTAACAAATGTACTTTGCCCTGCTCCCGGCAGTTCTGGTATGCCGTGGGAGGCAGCTGCCAACATGGTCGCGCTTTTTGCCCGTGTAATGCAGGACTCTCCGCACCTGGATGTTAACGGAAAATCTTACCCGGACATGCCAATTCCATTATCGAACACAATCGGGGACATGGCGTCTTATGACAATAGGGATTTCCTTGTTAAAAAAGGCTGTTCAACTGTGCTCCTGGATAAAGGAAGTTACAAGGTTCAGGATCTGGTAACAACCTACCATCCCGACGATGAGACTCCACTTCAATTTTCATATTGCCGAAATCTCAATTTGGACTGGAATGTTAAAGACGGTTATTCTGTACTTGAAAATATAAGAGTTAAGGACCATGTATTGATCAAAGACACGCAGGTAACTGATGTTGCTAAAGCTGTTAAACCTAAAGAATGGAAGGCAGTTGTATTCCAGTATTTAGATGATCTGGCTGCAAAAGCATTAATCAATGATCCAGCCTGGAGCAAGGCTTCATTGCGGGTTGAAATTTCAACCGTCAATCCTAACAGGTTTGAAACTTTTTTCAGGTATAAACGTACCGGTATCGCTCGGATTGAGTCTACTGACGTTGAGGCAGGGTACTAATTAATCACAGGTAAACTTAATCCATAAATAAAATGGCAAAAAATTATATAGCGGGAGATCTTACTGAAATTGTATGCTCCCATCCTACTCTTGGCGACTTCAGGTTTGAGCCTAAAGCCAATGAGAGATTTACCATTGATCGCGGTGGCATCAGAAGCAATGACGATGCAAATTCAATTACCGGTGGCGGAAACAACATCGATGTGATGACGCGTGTAAGATGGTCCGTCGAAGGCCCGATGGCTGAGGACCTGGTGACTGATTCAGATGCCGAGGCGCTGAATGACTTGGCCGGAAGTCCTGAGCCTGGGGTGTGGACGTTTACGCATATCTCCGGAGCAATATACAAGGGTACCGGCAAACCGGTCGGAGATATGAACTCTGACACCAACACTGCTCAAAGGACCTTGAAGGTTGCCGGCGGTGGAAGACTTGAAAAAATCTAATTTATTAAACCAAATACTAAAGAAATGTTAGAACCAAAATACGCAGTAGCTGAAGAAATAGCTCTAAATGAAGTGATGGATTTTGTTTTAAAGTATAATCGGAAAACTAAGGATCACGAAGAACTTAAAGACAAATATCCTGATGTTATTGAATTTGTAAAATTAGGATTGTTGAACTTAGAATCGGGAAAACCGGTGTTGAAGCTAACCAATCCTATTAAAACTGATGAGGATGGAGTCGCTATTGAAACGTTAAATTTCAAAACAAGAATACTTGCCAGTGAACAGCGGAGGATCGCCAGCGGAGTTAATCTGAGCAAAGATGCTGTATTGTACCTACATAAAAGCATGGCGCATTTGATAGGGCAGCCGCTTGCGATGTTAGATAAGTTTGATCAGGAAGATATCAAAGTTATCGAGCAGCTCTGTACCCTTTTTATTTAAACATACCTGGAGATATAGACGCGTATGTTAAGACTTTAGGAAGGAATTTCCAATGGGCAACCCCAAGCTATATCGATGAAATGTATGTGGATGATTTAGATCATCATGGTATAATTTATTGGTACAACGACATCAGTGAACAACATAAAGAACTAGAATCGAAATCAAGAACCACTAAATAACAATGTCAGCGATCCTAAAAGTCCCAACCATTTTTACAGCTATCGACAAGATTTCGTCGGTCGTATCTCGGATTCAAAGGGGAGTTGGAAGCTTTGCAAGTGCTGCAGAGTCTGGCATCGCCAGAGCGAATAGAACCTTCAGGCGTTTTACCCCGGTCATTTCTGAAGCTGGCCGGCAGTTATTAGAAACGGCAAAAGCTGCCGCTCTTGCAGGGGCAATAATCAGCGGAGTTATGTTTTCGGTTAAATCCATAATGGACTATGAAACCGCTTTACATAGTCTAGAAGCTGTGACTGGAGAAAGTGCTGCGAAGTATAAATCCATGATCGAAGGCATAGCCAAGCAGTCTAATGAATCGGCTATAGATGTTGCCCAAAGTTTCGAAGTGATTGGCTCAGCTATGTCACAATATTTGTCGGATCCAAAAGCATTGGGCCAAATAACTATGGCTGGCATTACCCTTTCAAAGGCAGCCAGAATGGAATTAACTCCAACTCTTGAGGCTCTAACTTCAGTGATGAATCAATTTAAGTTATCCGCCGATCAGGCAAACGATACAATTAACCGGTTAACAGCTGGTGAAATTGTTGGTTCAGTCTCTACTGCAAAAATAGCTACAGCATTGCAGGAATTTGGTGCAAATGCTTACGGTGCAAATGTTAAGCTTAGCGAATCGGTCGCTTTGTTGGAGGTTCTAGGAAAGCAGATGGATCACAGTAAGATAGCTGTGGGAGCGAGAAATTTACTCGGGGTAATGAGTTCGGCTAAAGGACTTCCTAAAGAGGCGATTACTTCGTTGAAAAAACATGGTGTCAGCTTGAGTCTTTTGATGGATAAATCTAAACCATTAGGTGACCGATTAAAAGAGTTGAGTAAAATTCAAAACGACGCTGTAGCGGTTACTAAAGTTTTTGGAAAAGAGAACATGACAGCCGCCAATGTAATATTTGGAAATTTAGGGATTTATAAACAGTGGCTGCAAAAGATTGAAACAACTAACAAGGCCGAAGAGCAGGCCGCTACTAATGCGAGTACCCTATCAAAGGCATTTGAAGCAGTCAAAAAACAGTTTATAAATACGATGGTTTCCGGAGACAAACTATCTCCGGGATTGCAACGCATAAAAGATACTGCTTTCTATATCGCCAAGAATATGGATACAATCGTCAGCGTTGGCTTTAATATTCTGAAATTTTTTGCCCTATGGAAGGCGATACTACTTACTTCTCAGGCTGTAATGTGGTCTTATAATGTTGCACTCGGCGTTCAAGGCGCCTTGACTGGGGTGGCTTCAATTGCTATTGGTAAAAGCAAAATAGCCCTAGCTGCATACAATGTGGCTATGAAGGTAGCTACTGCAGCACAGTGGTTATGGAATGCAGCTATGACTGCCAATCCAATTGGTCTAATTATAGTCGGTATCGCGGCGTTAATAGCAGCTGTTGTAATAATGGTTAAGAAATGGGACGACTGGGGCGCCGCAATGAGCCTAGTATTCGGGCCGCTTGGGATGATTATAAGTTTGATTATGTCACTGAAGAGAAATTGGGATATGATTACTAAATCCTTCAAAGAAGGAGGGATACTGGCCGGGTTGATGGCTATAGGTAAAGCGATACTAGATTCAGTATTACAACCGATGGAACAGTTGCTCATCATCATCGCTAAGCTTACAGGTTTTGATTGGGCTGCGAGTGCAGCACAAAGTTTGCACCAATTCAGAGAAGCAATGTCCGTGTCAGTGAACGCCACCGATAAGGAGATGTCAAGCCAATTTAAACCTCTTGCAACTCCACAAATGAAATCAGAAGAGTTAAGGAACGAGAGAGAAATAAGTGGAAGAAACACACTAGATGTAAATTTCAACGATCCAAATGGCACAATCAGATCAACGAATATGAAAGGCCCTTTAATGATCCCAGTAACGGTAAGTTCAACCCAAGGCAGTAAATAATGTTTGAAACAAAAGACATATTACTTTACGAAAGCGGAAACGGCGGTGAACTGGCGATTATCAATAACGATCTCGCACTCGCTGAAAGGTTATACCAGCAAGCTTATTTATGCTTGTTTGGGGGTAATGTCGAAGCAGATACATTAGGAAATGAAATCGCGACTGAGATCAGGCAGGACTGGTGGGCAAATAGCCTTTTATTCGGCGATAATAAAGCAAAGCAATTTAACTCCGAAACTGAACGCGCATTGAACAATAATGCTTTGACTAGTACCGGTCGGCTGAATATTCAAAGGGCAGTAGAAAACGACCTGAAGTACTTTAAAAATGTTGCTGAGTTTGTGGTTGGCGTCTCGCTCCTGGGCAGGGATAAGGTCGAGATCTCTATAAAATTAACACAGCCTAAAAATCAGCAGGGAGAAAGCCTGCAGCTGATTTGGGACAATGCGAAAAAAGAATTGATAACTGATAAAATTATATAATGAAGCCGATCCCATCTATACAGCAATTATTTTCCCGGATCTCAGCGGACCTGAAGAATAAACTCAGTTTATCTGATGGGGATTTAAAGCTTGTGCTGGATGCTTGCGCATCCACGCTGGCCGGTGAGCTGAAGCTTTGTTATCTGTATATTGTGGATATCCAGAGGAACCAGTTTCCGGATACTGCAGATACTGCTGAAGAGGGCGGAGAGCTAAACAGGATGGGTGCTATTAAATTAAATCGGCAGCCAAGACCTGCAACAGACGGAATTTATACGGCAACTGTCACCGGCATTACTGGCGGTGAGATCCGGGCTGGCCTGACCTTTAAATCAAACGACAATAGCAATAGCCCTGGACATTTGTACATCACAGACGATGCTTATATTCTTCCAGGATCCGCAGGTACAATTACCGTAAGAAGCTTGGATCCAGGACCTGAATATTTATTGAATCCTGGCGATGGACTTACTGCAACTGAGCCGCTGATCGGCGTTGATCAGCTGATCACCATCGCCACTGTTGTACAAATACCTGCTGCAGCTGAAAGTACTGACCTTTATCGTAAAACACTTATCGATTCTTATCGGCTCGAGCCACAGGGCGGCGCAAAAACTGACTATAGATTATGGTCCGCTGATGTTCAGGGTGTGCAACGGGTATTTCCATACCTAAAAAACGGTGATGCCGGCGTGGTTCAGGTATATGTGGAGGCAACTCCGGCGGATAGTACAGATGGATATGGTACTCCTTCCGGAGCGTTACTTCTGGCAGTAGAAGACGCTATTGAGTTTGATCCGGATGCAACCTTACCATTAAATGAAAGAGGCAGACGACCAATTCAAGCCATTCCGGAAGTATTACCGGTAGAAATAAAGCCGGTTGATGTTGTAATTTCCAGTCTACAAACGGATAATGCCGATGTGCGGGCAAGTATTCGCAATAACATGGAAGCATACCTGTTTTCTATCCGCCCATTTATTGCCGGTGCGGATCTGGCAAGAGAGAAAAACGACATCCTCACTGCAGTGAAGGTCCAGAGCGTTGTGAATGACACAATAGGAAATATTAATTCATTCCTGGACTTTAAACTATTTGTGGACGGAGTTGAGATCAACACCTTCACTTTCTCCGGACCAAATATCCCCTACCTCAGAAACGTAAATTACAATTAGCCATGTATCAAACAACAAATAACAGCACTCAGCATGGCTTAAAAACCCCACACGGGTTTAAGACACCGCATAAGTACCCGGTAAAAACCAGTACAAGTGAGGATTTGCTCAGATTGGTGGGCCAGCTCTACCCTACCGGCAGGGCCTGGTATATGCCAGAAAAAAGCAATTTCAATAATTTCCATGCAGCGTTAAACCAGTCTTTTCTGCGGTTGATCAACGATGCTTATGCGACTATCGACAGCAGCTTCCCTGATAATTCCAATTTTGATGAGTCTGATGCAGATCTATGGGAATACCGGTTAGGCCTTACCACTCCATCAGATATGACCATCGAGCAGCGCCGAGAAGTGATCAAAAGAAAGATGGCTTTTCCGCAGAATATCAAAGCCAGGCAGGGATACCGGTATATTGAAAGCCAGCTTAACCAGGCGGGATTTGATGTAAAGGTTTATGAGAACATTTTCTATGACGGCGGAGGAAACCATTATTATAAAACTCCGGAAGAGATCCTTGGAGCACAACCATCTACTGTTCAGCATGGCGGGACCACTCAACACGGTGGCGGAACTCAGCATGGTGGAGGTAACACTCAGGTAATCGCCAATGAAATGCAATATGAGGATTACAATATCGGAGGTTCCCAGAACCTTTGGGCTACTTTCTTTATTGCCGGCAATGCGATTGATCAGATAGCAAGCATTGAAAAGTCCAGGGAAGCTGAATTCCGTGAACTGGTCTTAAAGTTAAAGCCGGCACATACAGTCGCATATATTTTTGTTAACTATATCTAATTTTTTAAGTCATGGCCACCAATAAGCTACTTGCTCCAAACATAGACAACTCGGATCCGACAAATTATCCGGATGGCCGGATACGTGACAACACTGGCGCCGGGAACGGTACTCCTGTAAACAGGCTCATTTATGGTGATTTGCACGAGTTTTTTGCCAAGCTCATGAGGCTTGCAGAGATAGAATACTCCGGAGTTCCGGATAATGAGGCTAACGGATACCAGCTGGTGGATGCTCTGGTTTCTATTGCAGGTAAGAACGACTTTATTACATCATTGAATTCATTATCCGGAATCATCCAGGTTCCACTGAAACTGACAACCTTAAAGCTAAACGAATCGTTGGTTTGTCTGGCTGCTTTTAATTATACCAGCGAAACGCAGATCAAAGGGTCTGGTGCAATTCTTAAAAATGTCAATGTGCCCTCTTCATTCAAAGCTGGAGATTACGTCCGTCTGGTTGTAACTAATACCGGAATTGATCTGATAAGGCTTGCTGACGGAGTAAGCTTCAACACCATCGCTTCTGAGTTGTTGTTTCTAAAAGCCGCGACAGAGGCGGAAGAGTATGCGGGTGCTATAACTACGAAAGCCACCACTCCCTACTATAATCAATTGGCATTCGCTCGCCGGGTGATAGGTCTTGATAGTGGATTGTTTCTGGCTTCTACAATCCGAAATGGATTGTTGTCTAAGGAGGACAAAATTTTATTAAACAGTCTTGCGGTAAGTTCAGTAAGAAACACAGGATGGTTTAGCGGTGTGGATCCTGGTGGTCAGCCTGTAGGCACCGTTGCTCCTAGATCCGGAGATGTGGTATCGGCTGTCGTGCAGTTATCTACAGGAACGTCGATTACTTATTTAGTAACATTAGCTAATCCGATGACCGGCATTAATTATTTTGTACGTTCTTCAATTCAATCGGAAGGAATTATTGAAAGTGATAATGACGTACAATCAGCTGTTTTCAGACCAATATCCAGTACAACATTCCAGTGGAGTATGACAGAGGATCCAGTATCAACACAAAGCTTAAAAATTCATATTGAAGTAGTTCAAATTCCATAACATGAGAACCGTTAAACAATTACCAGCTGGTATTCCAAAAGAGGAAGACGAAACCAAGTTTCCGGACAGCACCGTTATAAATGAAACTGATGACGCTGCCGGTACACCGGTTGTTCGTGAGATTTATGGAGATATCCTAACCAATGTTTACAAAATTCTTCGGCTAACAAAGGTTACTGCTTCCGGAACTGAGGATAACGAGCTGAATGGGTACCAGCTGGTGGAAGCACTTAAAAAGTTCAGCAACTCAATGAATGATATTGAGCAGCAGCTGAATTTAACCGGCTCTGTTTTCTCGATAAATCTAGATTTAAGCATCCTTCCAAACCGTTACGTATGTTTTGCGAAATCAGTTGAGGCATCAGGCGCAGGCCCATATACTTTTAAAGGCTCCGGAGCAACTGAATATACATTTCAGGCAGTCAACCCCTTTCTTTCCGGGGACCTGGTGTTGCTGATCATTGACAGTGCCACAGTGAGAGCTTACAAAATGGGATCTACTGGCGGCACAGCCACAATACCTGAGAAATTTACCCCCTTCGGAACTCCTTTATCCTTTAGCGATTTTGATGACATTTACTATCAAAGTGAAGGAGTGTTGTTTACTGATCAGCCTGTTAGTTACGATATTCAGGGTGCGGTTAGAGTGGCAGAAAGTGATGGTACATTACTGGTCTATGAGATGATGATAGCTTCAGATTTTCTTTATTGCCTTGTTTTTGCACCTGGAACGCTGATTTATAAGATCTTCAGGTTTTCAATGTCGGATCTGGCCACTCCTTCGGAGGTCACCATTACCGGCACCCAGTTTCCAAGCGGAGTAATCGCAGCTGATCATAAGCCTAATATCTATACCGATGGCTCAAATCTTATAATTACTAATGATTCCGGCAACTCTGCAAACGACTATGAAGTTAATATTTACTTAATCGATCACACTGCAGGAGAAATCACAGAGACCGGCAGTGTTTCCCTTAATGCTGCTTTTCCAAAATCAACAAATGCCGTGATTTATAATAATTTCATTTATACATTCATCGCCGGATCCCTTTCTAAATATAATCTGGGTACCGGAGTTCAAACTCTTATCGGGTCCTTCCCTGCCCTTATTGGCGTGCTCTTCAGGATCAAGACGGATGCATACTATAGTAACGGTGAAGTAGCAAAAAAATGGACATTGAATTGAGCATTTGTTTCTAATTTTGAAACATAATAAACATTCGTATATTTACGATACAGAAAGATTTGGCACATTTAAACATCAATACGGACGCATGTGTTGTTTTAACGAATAAGTTAGAGCAATTACATCGTTCTGCCCTCCCAGTTGCCATTCGACAAACGCTTAATGCCGCTGCTTTTGACGTTAAAAAGAATACACTGCAGCAGTCAGCGAATAAAAACTTTATCCGGAGAACCCCGAATTTCTTCAAGAAGTTTTCAGGCGTTCAAAAAGCAACTGGTTTTGATGTTAAAAGCATGAAAGCCACGGTTGGAATGACTGACATGGGCCGAGGTAAGGCCGCCGAAACTGCGATTGATCATATGCAGATCCAGGAAGAAGGGGGCGTTATCGATGATGGATTTGATTACTTAAGGCACTCCAGGGGCGGCTCTAACGTCAAAGGCCGGGTTCGACGGACCAACTACTATGACAAAACTAAGGTCATTTCCGGCCGATCAAACCGAAGGAACGGCAAGGGGAGTGTAAAAAGCAACTTTGTAGCGAGAGCATATAGAGCGCTAAAAGAAAATAAGCCAATGTTTTTCAACTCGATAAAGGGCAACTACCTGATGAGGGTAACAGCTATTAGGAGAAGCAAAAAGGGGAAGCTAAAAATTTCATCGCAACTGTTAATGAAGGATAGAAAGGGCAAACCTGCAAAAATAACGGCCACCAACTTTAGCAGGGAAGCAGCTGAAATGAGCATAAAAAAAATTGAGGGCTTTTACCTTATTGAAGGCCAAAAACAAATAGATAGATTAATACGAAGCCGGTAAAATGACCTGGGTAGACAAGTTAGATCACAATGTATTTACCATAACCACCGGTGACGGAAAGGTATATAAACCGTTATGGAAATCCGGAGAGACTTCTAAGGAGTTTAACGCGACGATTTTTGATTTTATAAACATACCTGGATCTCTTATCGATCGTAAGAGCGTACGGGCCCGCAAATTCCCTTTGATATTTTGGTTCTCCGGAGCGGATAATATTGAACAAGCGGATGCTTTTGATCAATCTGCAAATGATAACCGGTCCTGGAAAGTAAGTCACCCCTTTTATGGTGACATTATCGGTCAACCGATCAGCCTGGCCAGGAATGATACCGGCTACAATTCAACTGAAATTACAGTAGATTTTTGGGAAACCATTACTGACACATATCCTAAGAAAACAGTTGCGATTGCGGATTCAATTACTTCTAAAAGCCTCCAATTTAGAACAATTTCGCCTGTTAATTATGCTTCCAAAGTAGATTTAAAGCCGGCAGACGTCTCAATTGTTAAGGACAACGCGGAAAAAATCAACCTGAGCATTTCAGCTCTTCTGGATTCAAGCAATTATAGTGAATACCAGCTGGCAAAGAATGATATGTTTGGTAAAGTGGATAACCTCATCCTGTCTCCTGTGGAGGCAATTGCTTCGCTGAATGACATTATTTTGTTGCCGGCTAAATTTCTTCTGTCTGTAAACATCAGGATCAACCTGATCAAGGCAGTCTATGAAAGCATAAAATCGGTTCTTTTCCTGTCCAACAAAAATAATAAGGCCTATTTTGAATCCAATGCAGGAGCTGCGGTAATGGGGCTTAGCAATGTGATTGTCAACCCTGCTGCGGAGGATTATGTTACCAGGAAAGAAATAGTGATCGCAGCTGAGGCTTTGTCAGTAATGTACAAGGACTATCTGGTCACTCTGGATAATTCCTATGTTTCAATTTCTGACCCTGAAAATAGCTTTTCTGCAAGTAACGAGACACAATCCAAGATCCAGGACACTGTGGTTGAAACAATTTCAAACCTCGGCACTCTCGCGTTTTCCGCTAAGCAGGAAAGAATCACAATCCTGGAGACAGATAGCAATCTAATCCTATTGACACATAAATATTTAGGCCTGGACCAGAATGACGAGAATATCGAAAAATTCAGGGTTATAAACAACATTAAAAACCGATCACTCTTCCTTATAAAAAAGGGCAGATCGATCACATACTACGTATAATGAAAGTAAAAATAAACGGTAGCGAATACCTGTATTTTAATGATTTCACAATGTCTTCAAATCTGGATAGTGTGGCATCTACTTTTGCTTTCACCTTAAAGTACGACCCGAAAAACCTTGCTTTAAAAGAACTTGTTAGGCCGCTTTCATTTCATAAAGTGGAATTCATTAATGAAGAAACCGGCGAGCTCCAATTAACTGGCATCATCCTGAGCCATACATTCAACTCCAGATCGACTCCTGAGCTGGTACAGCTAAGCGGATATAGTTTGGCCGGTGAACTGGAAGATTGCAGCATCCCCTACTCTTCCTATCCTCTGGAGAGCCTTAACAGGACCTTAAAAGAAATTGCAACCAGGCTGCTACAGCTTTTTAATCTGAAACTGGTAATTTCTGTGAATGTAAAAAAGGAATGTGATCAGATCTACACTAAAAGTGTAGCCACTCCTTCCGGATCAATAAAAGAATACCTGGCCAAGCTCGCCGCGCAACGAAATGTGGTCGTATCTCATGACCCTGCTGGAAATGTCTTGTTTTTTAGGCCGGATACGAAGGTAGCTTCTAAAGGACTGTATGATCAGCATAACACATTAAATATGGGCCTTGATGTGAATGGGCAGGGTATGCATAGCGACCTCACTTCCATCAGGCAACCATCAAAAAAAAGTGATTCAGATTTCGACGATGAGAATGAGGGTGTAACCGGAGTAGATAGCATAAAAAATCCGCTAGTAAAGAGGTTTAGGCCGTTTGTAGAAGTTCTCAGTAGCGGTACCGAGACTGATACTGTTAAGGGCGTTAAAAATACCCTCGCGGCAGAGCTGAAAAATATTAAAGTTGGTTTTGAACTCTCCAAGTGGGATAATATCAATATTGGCGATGTCCTGGAAGTACAAAACGAGGAATTGTTTATTTCATGGCCTGTGCGGATGATCATTGTCAGCCTTTCTAAAATCGAGGATTCGCAAAAAAAATCTATGGTTGTAACGCTGGTTCTACCGGAAACATTCACCGGTGAACAGCCTAAAAACATATTTTCATGATCACTTACAGCACAGTTAAAAGCACATTAATCGAAAAGGGCACTAGGATCCTAAAGGTTCTCCAGTTTGGAGCAAAAACTGCTGATGAGTGTGCTCCGTTTGGTGACGACAGCAACCCTATTGCAAATATGACCGCCATTTATGCGGAGACTTCGACTGTGGACGAGCAGGTAATTATCGGATATATTAATACGAAGCAGCTGGCTGCACCAGGAGAGAAAAGATTGTACAGCTTAAAAAATGATAAGTCTATCAGTTTCTATGTCTGGCTGCGCAATAACGGAATATTAGAGCTTGGTGGTGATGATCATAACCTGGTCCGCTTTGAGCCTTTAAATCAGGGAATCGCTGCGGCAAATGGCGAGATAAATACGGAGCTGCAGAAAATTCAGACGGCAATAATCGGTTTGGGTGGCGCATATACTGCTGGCCACATCTCAACAGATATCGATGCGGCAAAAATTAATGAAATAAAATGCTTATAAAATGAATGCTCATGGCAGATAAATGGAAAGGAATATCCGGAGTAGCTCAAAAGGCTGATCCTTCAGGTAAATTTCGTTGGAATTTTGGTGAGAACGGAATCTGTACTCCAATTACTGAGGAGTCAAGGACACCAATTCCGGTCGTGCCGGGTGATCTGGTAATCGACTGGCAAACAGACATCGTTCCTGACGATCCTTCGGGACGAATATACGTCCAGCGCTTCGGTAATATCATCCAGGACATCATAAATGTGTGGGATGACTCCGGAACCATGCGAAAGAACTCTCCGGAATGGTACTACACGATGACCGGTGATCAGATCACAACAGTGACCATAAACACACTTTTTGCAGGCACAATTTCAATTTTATAAAATAACAATGGACGATCCACAAGACAATTTACCAGGCGGTAGCTTACCGTACGGAAACCAGATTTACAAAGACACTGATACTGACTTATGGGTAGGTAGTAAAGCAAGTAAATTCAGAGGAATCGCCAAACAAAGCGACCTGGACTACGTGACAAGCAACCCTTACGACACCAGGGGAACTCTTTTCCGTTTTTACAAGAAACTGCTGAACGGGTCTTCTTTTAATAGCGGCGTGCTTCAAAGGGAGGCGGTTAAGCTTAGGTTAGGCAGTTTGTTTGATTCAGTTGCCACATACTGCTTTGTTCCGATCGCTAATAAATTTACAAATATGTTTGGTGCAAATGGGGGTATAATTCCATTCACCAGTTTAACAGGTGGTGGATATTATCATTTGGATACGAGCGACACTGCTTATTGGTTTAACGGGTCGTGGCATGGTATTAATGGAGCGGGTTCGCTTCGGTTTCTGATTGGCGGTGGTCTTACGCCCGCCAATCAGATTAAAGTTTATTATATTACTGAACCTGGCGCTGGATCGTTTAAGGTTCAGGTGTCGTCTACCAGTACTACTACCGGATATTCGGATGTAGGCTCGGTCGTGAATTGCGATGCGCCATTATCTGCCGGAATATTTACACATGACACAACCCTGGCTTCTTATGCTACACAGATAGTACAGGTATCTGGCAATGTAAAGATTCTTTTTGTTACCCAAACTAACACCGATCCAAATATCGATGGTGTTTCAATCTACAACATGGCTGTTGGCGGACTAAATTTAGACAGCGTAACTACTCCTTCAGCCATACTTAACCCCGTTTTTACTGATTTGGGTATTGACCTAATGTTTTGGGAAGCGAAAGAAAATCCTACTGCAATGGCGGCACAAGGATATGCTTTTTTTGATAGCTGGCGGGCTAATTCACCATTAACAGATTGGATTTTGATGGGTAGTTCTCCGCAGACAGAAGGTTCAAGCAACGACAACAACCTTGCCTCTAACGCTCTGCTAAAACAATATGCCCAAGCGCATCGATGGCTGTATTATGATGGATACACCCCGCTAATTAGTATACAGGAGATGCGTGATATAGGCTGGCTTGGTGGCGGTGTCGATGAACTCCATTTAAGTATATCAACAGGCGTCTATAGGGCAGCTGAGTTGTGGCGGATTATTGGTGTTGAAGGTGTATTAAATCTTGGGTCTCAATTTGGAGCTACCATTACCAAAGAGCCTGTATTACAAAACGGGCAGGGCATACACTGGACGGATTCGTTGGGAGCTTTTAAAGGTAGGGTTAAGCCGGTTGGATCGGATTTATCTTACGATTCTGCAAGGTGGCATACGTTCAGGTTAATGAGAGGAACCGTTCTAGCAACGCTAAAACAAAGCGTTGGTTGGGAAATGCCTACTGGAGCATCTTACCGTTTTGCAGATGGTAACCGGTTAGAGTCTACTTCAGGTCAAATGGCCATGAAGCAGGCTACCGGAAGTGTTTTGGTAACCCTTGCTATAGCAGATGGGGATTCCGTTACTAAAGCCGCCACAGTCGGTCAGATACCCGCTATTGTGCAAACCGGCGTAGAAGCTAATGTGGCTATAAGTGTTGTGGGAATACCTTATACAAAAGCTACGATTAATGCTGCTTTTCCTACTGCAAAAAAAGGGTTTATTGTCATAAATAATACCACTGGATATTCTTACATCAAGAATGACAATTCAGCCTCCGGCGAGTGGTCTACTTTTCCATCTGTTCAACTTACGTAATTATGAAAAGAATACTATTATTAATCGTTTTGCTAGTTTCCATTTCACACGTTAAGGCTCAATATTATCAATTAGGATATGATAGTGTAAGAGTTAAGTCTAAGTTTAAACTTGGCGCAGTTACAACTGGTGGTTTAACGGATAGCATTTTAACAAAAAAGCCTAATGGTGGTGTATATAAAGTTGCAAGATCTTCCTTTGGAAGCGGAACCGTTACTTCAATTACTCCAGGGATCGGATTTGTATCGCATACTGCGATTACATCAGCTGGGACAATTGATATAGATACTGCTGGGCTTATCGCCCCAAAAGTGTGGATTGCAGCCAACAATTGGACAAAAGCGCAGTCTGATGCTAGATACGAAGCGACCGCAAATAAGCAAAACTCATTAACACCTGACGGATCAGGAGTGAAGTTCCCAACGGTAGATGCTATAAACGCTCTGGACGCTACGCTCGTTCATAAGTCCGGAGCAGAAACGGTGTCTGGTCCTAAGACACTCTCCAGTACACTTAACGCTGAAGGAGGTATTATCTCGTATGATTTTCTAGCATTGAAAAAGACTTCCGTTCCTACGTACCGTTTGGACTTCCAGCCGCCAACACTAACTGCTAATCGGGTTCAGACTACTCAAGATGATGACGGGGTAATTGCTTTAACAAAACAATTCGAATCTGGAACTTACACCCCAACGATCACCAATACGCTGAATGTTACGTCCTCGACCCCGATTAAGTGTCACTACACAAGGATAGGAAATGAGGTTACTGTACAAGGACAGGCCACTATAACCAATACTGGAGCTGGCGCAGTTGAGTTTCAGGTTACGTTACCCCCTGGACTGACTTCTAATCTGGCAGCGCCAGAAGATTTAACCGAACAAGGTGTGTCATACATTGCCTCTGACGCGGTGTTTTGCGATGGCGATACAACTACCGATAGGGCCAGAGTCCGATACACAGCTGCGATAACAGGGCCTGGCGCAGTTAAATTCTCATTTACGTATACAATTATTCCCTAAGCTTTATCCATATGAATTATTTAGCAAGATTTTATAACGAAGCAGTGCAGATGTACCTGTCTTATTCCCTTTCGACACTGGAAGGAATTAAGGTGGTCATCGGGTTAATTATCATAGTGCTGCTGATACTTCAGCAAAAGCAACTGAATGCGCTGGAGAAGAAAGTAGAAAAAATCATTACAGGTTAAAATGAATGTTACAGGAAGAAAAAGCAAAAATGGAACTGCCGCCAGGGTGGAAGAAGATAAACTTCTATTCACTGAATTTGGCGTACTGCTTTTTTGTATTGTTTGCGTCTCTTCAGGTGCCGACCGTACGAAGGATATTGGTCAAAGGGTTTACCGAACAGGTTTACGATGTCGTGAACGGTTGGGCGCTTATCCTGCTGCTGATCACGGCTGCCGGAGCTGGTATCCTGGGATTCATCCGGATGAAGGGCGTGAAAAAGATAATCAATGTATTGGAGGACGGAAATGATGATAAAGGAGTTGTTTAGTTTCGGAATATTTATGCTGATCGAGAATACGATCATATTGGTGCTGCTGGCAGATCTTGCTTGGCGTTTATCCGTCAAGCTACGGTTGATCCGGCATCCGCATGTTTACTGGAGATCCGGGATCATCTTCCTGGCCTATGTGCTTTGCATGTTCGTATATAACCTCAGCGAATTCTACACCGGATTTGTCAATTACCTGCTTAATAATAAAACAATAGCAGTGGAGACGGTGGCCGCCAGGGTATTTGGCAGGTCACTGATGCTCATCGCTATTGTGCTGCTCTGGTATTACTCTGTGCGGGGAGGATATAACTTATTTAAAGACAAATGATATGCCTGTATTTGGGAAAACAAGTTTAAAGAAGCTGGAAGGCGTACAGGCTGATCTGGTCCGTGTCCTGCAGGCGGCGATAATTAATTCGCCGGTTGACTTCACTATTGATTATGGAGTCCGCTCCGCGCAGGAGCAGCACCGGTTATGGCTCAAGGGCCGTGATGCTTCGGGTAAAGTAACCAATAAGAAGCTGATCGTCACCAAGGCAGACGGTTACAAGAACAAATCCAATCACCAGGTTAAGGCTGATGGCTACGGCCACGCTGTTGATTTATATCCATTCGTCAATGGTAAGGTTGACTTTGAGGATCTGGGTAACAACCTCAAAGTTATTGCAGCTCACATTCTGGCCACGGCAAAGAGCATGGGAATAAAGATCATCTGGGGCGGACACTGGACCATAGCCAAAGAGGGGATTGTAGATAAGCCACATTTTCAAATCTAAAATATAATGGAAACAAATGTAAGAGTAAGCAAAAAGTTTGAACTCCAATGGCGGGATGCCATCAGGGGTTTTATTGTTGCGGCCATAACAGCCGCACTGGTTGTAGTTCAGTCATCTATTGAAAGCGGATCACTGGTGTTTAACTGGAATCAGATCATTATGGCGGCTGTTGGTGGTGGCGTGGCGTACCTTTTAAAGAACTGGTTGTTGGAACCGGCTAAGGTGATCACCACAACCAACAATGAGCAGGTAGAAAAGGTCAAGTCAGATATCAAAGAAGCGCTGTAATGAAATGGCGTGACTGGTACTTGTACCTGATCTATATCACCGTATTAATAATTGGTTTAACATTAATAATTATAACATCATGAGTATTTTGGACTTCTTGAAGGGCGTACTTCGCCTGTTTATTGACAATTTCCCGGCATTTGTAAAACGATTGTTTAACAAGATCCCGGATGAGCTGAGGAACCAGTTGCAGGTGATCATTCAGGTGGTAGAGAATATCAAGCAGTTTGTGGATAGTCCGGGTGCCGATATCCTTACATCATTAATACCCGGAACTGCAGATGATAAACTTAAGGAGTGGTTGCGAAAGGTATTACCTGAAATTTTGGATCACCTTGGCATGATCACTGATGCCGGGCTTAAGCTTTCAGAGGATCCGGACACAAAAGCCGCACAGCTGCACAGCGTGGCAACTATCCTTAATCGAAAGCTTACGGGCGCTTCCTTTGGCCAGGCCGCGATAACAACGGAGGTCGTTTACCAGAATAGCTAAAAGAAACAACACTTACTAAGAGCCTTTCAGAAATGAGAGGCTTTTTGTTTGTGCTAAAAAAATTAGTAATTTTGTCGTCCAAAATTTTACCAGGATGAATAAGTATACTTTTAAAGCAGCTTACGGAGATAAGGATAAGACGGTAGTGATATCTGCAGTATCTGGAACAGGCGGTACATGTCATTTATTGATCGATAATTACTACTTTGGTTCTTTTCATACAACAATGGCGGCAGGTTGGGTGTTAGGAATTCAGAAGCCTTTAAAAGCACCCACAAATGAGCAGGAGAGGGAGCGGCCAAGTCTGCAAACAGACGATATCAGGATTTTAGAGGAAATGTTTAAAGAGAATTTTATAACCTGACAATGCAGACTTATAGTTGTAGGTTGTGTATCAGCTCTAATGTCCGGTCTAATCGATATCGCACCATTTCAACAACTTGGCTGCTGGTGGAAGTGCGTAGTATGTGTAATGAGCTTTGTTAAACGCCGGCACATCCAGGGAGATCGATCCCGTGAAAGGTTGCTTCATATTCGTCTGGTGTCATAATTTAAAAGGTTAAATCTTCTGGTTTGTAAATTCTCTTCAAACTGATAGTGAAATTGCGCATATATTTTTGCGTAGCATCTAGGTCTCCATGTCTGCAAAGATGTTGAATTTCATAAGGATCTGCTCCTTTCATCATCTCATGAACAACTCTGGTGTGCTTCCAACCGTATATGGTGTATTCGAATCCTAAACCTAACTTTTCTTTTATAGGCCGGAACAAATCAGCGAGTGTATTTTTTCCCGCTTTATCCAGTCCGGGCACACCGCCTCTTCCAAATAACAGGAATTCACCTGGTATCTTGTTAAAGTCAAGATCATCCAGTACTTTCTCAAATTCCTCGGAATAGTCTCTGTAAGTCTCGGTTTTGTTTTTTGAAAGTTCCTTTCTGAATCGTATTCGTTTAAGATACCGGTCAATGTCCCTCGCTTTGAGCATCATCAGCTCCTTTTGGCTACGGATGCAAAGGTGATAGGTAAACTGGCAAGCTCTGTATACAATCATACAATTCTCCCTCAGCTCCTGCTTGACGATCACTGCCAGGTCCCTATCATACCATTCGTGAATAGAGGTATGTTCCTCCATTTTCTCGATTGTACCATTTGCCAGGTTCTTAACAATATATCCTTCTACACCCATCCAGTTCAAAATAACCATTGCTTGATTGATCTCGTTATTGTATTTTTTCCCTCCCCAGGTTCCTTCATCAAACCTTAGCAGTGAAGCCTCAGCAATATGGTCCCGGGTAAGTTGATGGCACCTGATGTCTGTTACACTGTTAACCTCAAAATACTTTTTAATCCAACTTACAGTAGTTTTATATGCGGAAAGCGTACTGGTGTTCTTGGTCTTTCTTACCCTGCTTTTAGTAAACAGGTCCAGCGCAAAAAACAAAGGGGTGTCCCCTTTCCCTGGAACTATTACTATCTTCTCCGCCTCCTCGATTTTTTCCTCTTCGATTTTTACTCCGGACACAATTGTATGGTATTCCTCCATCTCTGCAGCAAAAGGATTATACTTCTCTACCTCCAGGCTATATTTCCAAACCTGCCTGCGAAATTCCGCATTTTTCTCTCTTTTCTCTCCTTTAAAATCATTCAGGTTATCGTAAACTTTTATCCGCTCCCTCATCCTTTGGTGTTTATGCCATAAAGAAAAGGGTACGTCATGGTTCCAATAAATAAACCACATATTCGGGTCACTCTTGTTTATTTTGGGCTCAGAAGGCGGTTTCATGCGTTTTAATGCTTTTAAAAGTGTGTCCATAGTGTGTCCGTGAACATCAAAATGTGCCTTTAAAGGCTGTTTGACAAAAAAGGGCCGAATATTAATATTCGACCCTACATCTACCTATGAAAAACATACCCCTTTGAAAGGGTAAGCTCAAATGTAACTATCTTTTTCAATAAATGAAAGTTTAAACATACTTTTTTATCGGGGCAATTATAAAATTATTCCCATCCAAACCTTTGCCCGCAACTATTGTTCTAATAGCAATAATAACCTTCATTCTTATGAAAGCAACAGAAAACAAAAATTTCACGATAAACGTCGCCATTGAAGGCATGAAAAAAGGACCCTTAGCAGTTAATTATAAAGAAACAACCGATGGAGCACCCTTTTATGAATGCAAGATAGCGGGCCAAAAGATCCAGCTCCGCAAAGACGAAAAATGGGAACTGATCTGGGGCGACTTAAAGCAGGAAACAGTAGTGCAGCTCGGAGCAGCTATTGATAAAGAATTATAAGTACTATATCCTTGCAGAACGCTGGTACCTGCCTGAAAATACCTTATCCGGATTTTTTATGCAATCGTCAATTTGTGCCACCATGGCAGACAACTCAAAGGGCTTGGAAATGAAAGCATTGCAGCCATAGCTGCCCAGCGACAGCATGACCTGCGGATAAGCAGAGCAAATGACCACCGGAATGTGCCGGGTCTGCGGATCTTTTTTCAGCTGTGCGCACAGTTCACCGCCATTTATGCCGGGTAATAAATAGTCCAGCAAAACCAGGTCCGGCTTAAAATCATCTACCAGTTTAAATATGTCATCCACTTGTCCAAAACAATGGGTTTCATAACCTTCATCTTTAAATATTTCCTCCAACACCTCCAGCACGCTTTCGTCATTCTCAATTATCAGGATACTCTTCGGTTTAAGCTCTTTCATTTGGGTCAGTCAGCCATGCTTTTTAGTAATGGCATATGATAACAAACGAAAAGAGCAGTAGTTTTATTTCTTTTAAGATTCAGTAATATTGGCAACAATTGATCAATTCATTAAATAAATAGGTAATTATAAAAGATTTTTATAATTTTAACACCACACACAATAAACCAAATGTATGAAACCGCAACTCCTCAAAGTTTCAAACCACCCCATCAATTCCTTTAACGCAAGAAGGGATAATCTTCCTTATATCAATAACCGCTGGCATTACCATTCAGAGGTCGAGCTCATCTATTTCAAAAAGGGGAACGGCACTCAGTTCATCGGCGACAGCATCAAAAGGTTCCGTTCCGGTGACGTGATCCTTGTCGGCGCCCATTTACCGCATTACTGGAAGTTTGACGAGATCTATTTCAGTGACGAGCAAAAAAACCATGCCGACGTGGTGGTGGTCCATTTTGGCGAGCACTTCTGGGGCAGCACTTTCCTCAACCTGCCGGAAAACAAATCACTAAAACTGATTCTCGAAAAAGCACAGAGAGGTGTTGTGGTACAGGATAAAAGCAAAAAGCACATTGGCGAACTCATCGAATCCATACTGGACGCTGAAGGCACCAAAAGGATCATCCTGCTGATGGAAGCTTTAATGGCCATCGAAGCCAATGCGCAAACCAATCCCTTATCCTCCATGGGTTTCCGTCACAACTTTGAAGAAACGGAAAACGACAGGATCAATGCCATTTACAATTATTCCCTGGCCAATTTTAAACGGAAGATACAAATGGAAGAAATGGCTTCAGTTGCCAACATCAGTCCAAACTCCTTTTGCCGTTATTTTAAATCCAGGACCCGCAAGACCTATACCCAGTTCATCAGTGAAATAAGAGTGGGCCATGCCTGCAAATTATTGATAGAAGACAGTATGAATGTCAAACAGATCTGCTATGAAAGCGGCTTTCATAATTTTGCCAGCTTCCACAAGCACTTCAAGATGATCACCGGCAAGAGCCCGCTGACCTATCAAAAATCCTATCTGCAAAAGTAGCCGGCAAAAAAAGACTACCTGCCCATCCAGCCCCCGTCCACAGTCATCACAGTACCGTGCATATAGGCTGATGCCGCAGACGCCAGAAACACCACGGGCCCTTTAAAGTCCGCAGGCTCACCCCATCTGGCGGCGGGTATCCTTTCCATGATAGAACGGCTCCGATCCTCATCAGCCCTTAGCGCAGCAGTATTGTCCGTAGAAATATATCCCGGAGCGATGGCATTTACATTCACCCCTTTTGAAGCCCATTCATTGGCAAAAGCTTTGGTCAGCTGACCGATCGCGCCCTTGCTTGCTGCATAACCCGGCACCGTAATTCCGCCCTGAAAAGTAAGTAATGATGCGGTGAAAATGATCTTTCCGCTGCCACGGGAAACCATGTCCCTCCCAATCTCCCTGGTCAGAATAAAAGGAGCCGATTGATTTACTGCAATCACCTCGTCCCAGAATTCATCCGGATGCTCTGCAATCGGCTTTCTCAATATTGTTCCTGCGTTATTCACCAGGATATCTATCACCGGATGGTCCTGCTTAACCAGCGCACAAAAATCCTTCAGCGAATCCCTGCTGCTAAAATCACACTGATACGCGTAAAATTTCCGGCCCAGGGATTCAACTGCCCCGGCTACATTACTTCCGCTCAGTTCCAGGCTCGCAGACACACCTATAATGTCCGCTCCGGCCTCAGCCAGCGCCTCTGCCATAGCTGTACCTATACCTCTTTTGCAGCCCGTTACCAGTGCTGTTTTTCCTTTTAGATCAAATAAATTGAGTACCGACATCTTAATAATATTATTGAACACCAACCTTTAACGGCTGTTCCAGTTTCTGTTTAAACCGCACCAAATAATCGAACCAGGCCCGGGCGGCAGTGAATTGTCCGGCCTTATTCCAGGCAGCGCCATTGTAATAAACAAAAGCCTGGTTACCCGGAACAGTCGCATGAGTAAAAAGCTGGGCCTCATTCACGCTCATTTTGTCAACCGGCGCAAGGGCAATCGTTCCGGTTCCGATGATCCCATCCTCACCATGTACAGGCTCCCAGTAGCCCAATATCCCACCTTTTTCATCCAGCAGCATCTCGCCGGCTTCTTTTCTTTTGATGATACCGATCACTACCGGCAATTTCGAATTTCCTGAGGTCAGCGTATATACCGCCTCTACCCTGTTCATCTGCGAACCAGCGTCAAGGGAAATTGTCTTTACTACCTTTACAGATTTCCCTGCCACATTCCATTCCGCATAGCTCAGCTCAAACGTAAAACGCAGTGGCCCTTGATCCAGTATCCTCCAGGTCCGGTAATTGCCCGGATAATAAACCGAATCCTTCACAAACGGGGCAATATCCCCCGCTCCGAGCGTAAATCCAACATGATAATAATCCAGTCCGTCCCCATGGTCTTTATGGTAATCTCCCGATTTATACCACTCATCTAAAATGAGCTTAGCATTGCGTTTTGCCCATACATCAGTCCCAAATGCATTGTCTTTTCTTCCCTCCAGCGCTTTTCCGTACATCCTGAAAGCGATCTTGTCATTTTCCCATGCAAAATCATCAAAACGCTCAGGTACATACCTGCCAAATGTCTTCCGTCCCACGGTTGCAGGTTTACCCTGCACAATAGCGAGTTTCAGGCTTGCACTGGCCTTAAGGCTCAGCTGCAGGAGCAGGTTCTTAATCCCTTTCTCCCCACGGTGTTCCAGCTGCCAGGCAACTTCACGTTTACCTGTCAGATCCATCACTTTAAAATTTGCAGTATCAATCCCAGGATATTTAGCCGTTATATCCTTCCAGTCTACCGCAACAAGCTCTTCAGTTCTAGCGATCCCGGAAGGATTGTTTACCACAATCGTCGCCTTAGCATTTTGCGCAAATGTACAGGTACACATACCCGCCAGCATCAACGAAAGTCCAAATATTTTTCTCAGCATTTTATTACTATTTAAGTTCATTTATCGCACAATGGTCCATATCACCGTAATCCAGGTTCTCCCCTGCCATACCCCAGATAAACGTATAATTACTGGTACCCGCACCCGAATGTACAGACCAGTTCGGTGAGATCACCGCCTGCTCATTCTGTATCCAGATGTGCCTGGTCTCCAGCGGCTCTCCCATAAAATGACATACACTTTGCCCCTGTGGTACTTCAAAATAAAAGTAAACTTCCATCCTCCGGTCGTGCGTATGCGCAGGCATGGTATTCCAGACACTGCCGCTTTTCAGCTCAGTCATGCCCATTTGCAGCTGGCAGGTCGGCAAGATACTGTTCACCAGCAGCTTATTGATCACCCTGTGATTGGCCGTTTCCGGAGCACCAAGCTCCACCACCTCAGCCTCGGCTTTCGACACTTTCTTCGTCGGATAGGTTTGGTGCGCAGGCGCAGAATTGATGTAAAACTTTGCAGGCTTCGCCGGATCTGAAGAAGCAAAAGTCACCTCTTTGGTACCCCTGCCGATGTACAGCGCCTCTTTAAAATCCAGGTCATAGCTCTGGCCATCAGCGATTACCGTACCTTTGCCACCTACATTGATGATCCCGAGCTCCCGTCTTTCTAAAAAATAAGATGCCTTCAGGTAATCAGGATTTGACAAATGAACGGTCTCATTCACCGGCATTGCGCCACCGGTGATATAGCGGTCAAAGTGGGTGAGTGTAAGATAGATATGATCGGCCTCAAACAGCTCGTTGATCAAAAAGTTCTTCCTCAGGTCTGCGGTGACCATGTGTTTTACCTCGGCCGGACTGTGCGCATAACGACTTTCAAAGTGTGTTTTCATCGTATTCTTTTAATCATCTTTTTATTCTTTTAATTCAGATCCCCGGACATTACAAATACCAGTTCCTATAACGGAGCAATGCTTCCAGGAAATAATAATCGGCGTAAGTAAGCGGTACATCTATCTCCGATTTATGGGGCAGCGAACCTACACTGTGCAGTAATAAAAAGCCGCCGTTTTCGCCCAGCTTCGCACGATATGCATCTGAAGACAAGGTCCTGATCACCTTTTCTGCAACACCCAGATATTGCTTACGTTCTTTTTTATCAGTGTACTGAGCCAGTTCCAATAAGGCCGAGGCCATGATTGCACCTGCGGAAGCATCCCTGTAAGTATTGGGGATACCCGGAGCATCATAATCCCAGTAAGGGATCAGATCAGCAGGCATATTTTTGTCATTGAGCATAAAAGCGGCAATCTTCTTAGCCTGCTCCAGGTATTGCCTGTCTTTTGTCATGCGGTACATCACCGTAAAACCATACAATCCCCAGGCCTGTCCCCTGCTCCATGCAGAAGAATCAGCAGCACCCTGAGCCGTTTTCCTTTGCAGCACATCCCCGGTCTTCATGTCATAATCCAGGACATGATAAGAACTAAAATCCGGTCTGAAATGATTTTTTATCGTCGAATTCGCATGATTTACCGCGATTTCTTTAAACTTTTTATCACCTCCCTGATCACTTACCCAGCCCAGCAGCTCCAGGTTCATCATGTTATCGATGATTACCGGGCCCGCCCAGGCCTTACTGGCATTCCAGGACTGGATCACTTTTGCACCCGGATGATACCTGGTCGACAAAGACGCTGCAGACTCATCAATGATGGCCTTATAAGCCGGGTCTTTAAATAAACGGTAAGCATTGCCAAAACTGCAGTACATCATAAAACCCAGGTCATGAGTACCTTTGTTCAATTTCTCTTTTTCCAGTATGGCCAGTCTTGCTTTAGCCTCCTTCAAAACATCCGCATCTTTGGTATACTCATAGATATACAGCAATGATCCGGGGAAAAAGCCACTGCACCACCATCCCGTATTGCTGTTTTCTGATTTTCCCGTCTGCGGATAAAATGTCTTTGGCATCTGATCTGCCGGTACATTTTTGGCAAGCACTTTATACTGCTGATCTGCAAATTTAAACTGCTCGTCAATCAGCTTTGCCATCGGCAGCGCTTTAGTTTGGGCATCGGCCAGACCCTGATGCAGCAACAATGAAAAAATAAATAATAATCTTCGCATAACTTATATTTGTATTTGGTTAAAATGTACAGTTTAAGTCGACATCCTCCTGATCAGTTCTGTAGGGATGATGATTGGCGCATTACTCAGCTCATCAATGTTCTTTTCGTTCTTCAGCAGATCTACCAGTACATCGACTATTTTCTTGCCCACCTGGTTTGGAAACTGTTCAATAGTGGTGATCGCCGGTGAAATGATAGCAGTCCGCGGATCATTTGAATAACCGATGATTTTCAGGTCCTTAGGAACGTTAATGCCTGTTTCCCGGGCATATTCCAATGCAGCAATAGCGCTCGAATCGTTATCAGTACACAGTCCGTCGGGAACCTTTTTCCCCTCAAAAAGCTTCCGCATCGCTTCGCGGGCATTGACTGTGGTCAATTCCTGATGAAAAATCCAGTCTTCATTTACCGCAATATGATGTTGTTCCATCGCGCTGTAAAATCCGGCAGACCTGTCCCGGTAAAGATTGCAGCTCAGCGGCCCTGAAATGTGGGCAATATGCCTGCAGCCGGTCTCTATCAGGTGTGATGCCGCGAGATAGCCTCCTCTTATATCATCTCCCCTGATGACCATTGCACCGGGAAGATGCGGCGGAACACGGTCATAAAAAAACACCGGAACACCGCTTTCCATAAATTTGAGGAAATGACTAAAATCAGTCGTAAACAAAGTACAGGCTACAATAAGCGCATCTACCCTTGATGAAAAAAGAATTTCTGTCAGCTCCTTCTCCATACTGATGTCATCATTGGACTGGCAGATCATCAGGTTGTAGCCATGCTTGTGCAGGTTGTTCTGAATGGTCGTGATCACTTCTGCATGAAAGAACATGGAAATGCGCGGCACGATAAGCCCTACTGTATAAGTTTTATTGCTGCGCAGTCCGGAGGCCATCTGATTACGCCTGTAACCCAGCTTCTCAGCCATTTTAAGCACATCGTTCCTGGTTTTCTCTTTTACATGGACCTGACCATTAAGCGCCCGTGAAACGGTAGCTGCAGACAGTTTTAATGCGCCTGCAATATCAAGAATCGTATTTTCCTGAGCTCTTTTTTTCCTGATCATTTCGTTTCGTTGTTCTGTTCAATTCCCTCTGCAGGCCGATCACCCTTCGCAACCCATTGCAAACCGGCAATTGAACCGCAAGCTAATCATAATTTTTAATTTTATGAAAACGTTTTCAGTTTTTGAATGTCACATATTTATGGTACATTATACTTCCTTGTTTTTTGAAAAAAGTACGCCTCAGGTCAGATACGGGAACAGATCAGGTCTGGTTAAGGGCAAAGCCTCACACAGAACACACCTGATCCACACTTCCTTCACAAAAAGGTACCCTTTTGTGGCTTTGGTGTGAACAAGGTGTGAGCAAAGTGTGAACAGGCAGTCAAGTATACCAGATCACCTCTGCTGTCAGTCCTGCATGTTCAAATTGTTTACTTTTTAGCCAAAAACGTAGAATTTCAATTTACTTTAAAAACTATTTTTACCGCCTTCACACCAAAAATATCATGACCGTAGGCCTGTTTATCCCATGTTATATTGACCAGTTTTATCCCAATGCGGCTATTGCGACATTAAAGTTGCTCAGAAAGCTCGGCGTAGATGCAGTTTACCCTACCCGGCAGACCTGTTGCGGTCAGCCAATGGCCAATTCGGGATTTGAACACCTGACCCAGGGATGCAATGACTTGTTCATCGATAATTTTGCTGAATTCGATTACATTGTCTCCCCGTCGGGCAGCTGTGTGCTGCACATCAAAGATCATCTGCATGCGCAGGGCAATGAAGACAAAGCATTGGGCATCCGCAAAAAGATCTATGAACTGACAGAATTTTTAACAGATGTATTAAAAGTAGAAAAACTGAACGCTAGTTTCCCGCATAAAGTGGGCATGCACCAAAGCTGTCACGGGCAGCGGGGGCTGATGCTGGCACAGATGACCGAACTGGTGGCCAAACCTTATTCAAAACCGCTGCAATTGCTCCAAATGGTCGATGGACTGGAACTGATAACGCTCAACAGGCCGGATGAATGCTGTGGTTTTGGCGGTACCTTCTGCCTAGCGGAAGAAGCGGTTTCCGTGAAAATGGGAAAAGACCGTGTGGAGGACCACCTGCTGAACGGAGCAGAATACATCACTGCCGCAGATATGTCCTGCCTGATGCATATGGAGGGCATTTTGCGCAGGCAAAAAAGCAAGGTCAAAGTGATCCATATCGCGGAGATCCTCAATGCAGAACCCGCAATCGCAGCAACAGAAACCACAGCAGTTAATTCAAACGAGCCTTTAAATGTATAATAGCTAACAGATGGGTACCGGAACTAAAGACCACGCACAATTATCTGATGTTTTTAACGAAGACGAAGCCCGTGTAAACTGGCACGATGAAACCCTGTGGTTTGTCCGCGCCAAGCGTGACAAGGCCGCACACCACATTCCCGAATGGGAAATGCTGAGAGAAATGGCTTCACAGATCAAGGACAATGTACTGTCAGACCTGCACAGCTACCTTTCGGAGTTTGAAGCCAATGCGCAAAAAAACGGCATAAAAGTACACTGGGCGGCTGATGGCGAAGAACACAACCGCATCGTCGAACAGATACTCAAAGAAAACGGCGTTGACCGGATCGTGAAAAGCAAATCTATGCTGACCGAAGAATGCCACCTCAACGAATACCTGCACCAGCACGGCATAGAAGTCATTGACACGGATCTGGGCGAGCGGATCGTGCAGCTGGCAGAAGAGCCGCCAAGCCATATCGTACTGCCCTGCATCCATAAAAAGAAAGAAGAAATAGGTGACCTCTTTCATGAGCACCTGGGCACACCTGAGGGGATGTCCGATCCGGTATTTCTGACCGCAGCCGCACGTGTCCATCTGAGGGAAAAATTCATTACCCGCAGAGCAGCCATTACCGGAGTGAACTTTGCAGTAGCCGAAACGGGGGAATTCGTGGTATGCACCAATGAGGGCAATGCCGATATGGGCGCGCACCTTGCAGATGTGCACATCGCCTGCATGGGTATAGAAAAACTGGTACCCCAGCGCAAGCACCTTTCCGTATTCCTCAGGCTGCTGGCACGCAGCGCAACCGGCCAGCCGATCACGACCTACTCGAGTCATTTTAAAAAACCCAGACCCGGACAGACCATGCACCTCATACTGGTAGACAATGGCCGGACCAAGCAGCTTGGCCGGCCGGATTTCCGGAATTCACTGAAATGCATCCGTTGCGGAGCCTGTATGAACACCTGCCCGGTTTACCGCCGCAGCGGCGGACACAGTTACCACACAGCCATAGCCGGTCCA
The DNA here is from genome assembly GCF_035317785.1 of Pedobacter sp. Taxonomy (GTDB): domain Bacteria; phylum Bacteroidota; class Bacteroidia; order Sphingobacteriales; family Sphingobacteriaceae; genus Pedobacter. The sequence goes on from NZ_DATHGC010000242.1 coordinate 28,742, forward strand.
ATCGGCTCTATCCTGGCACCAAACCTGGACATCAAGCAATATGCTGACCTCCCTTTTGCCTCCACCCTTTGCGGATCCTGCACCAATGTAAGCCCGGTAAAGATCAACATCCATGAACAGTTGTACAAATGGCGGCAGGTGATCGTAAAAGAAGGCTATGCAGACAAGACAAAGGTCATTGCCATGAAAGCCATGGAATTTACCTTATCCAGCCCTGCAATCTATAAAATAGCCGGTAAAGCAGGCCGAATGGTCATGAAGTACGCACCTTTTATGGTAAATAATAAACTCAACCTTTGGTATCACCAGCGGGAAATGCCTGAGCCGCCGAAACAATCTTTTGGTGAATGGTACAAACAGCAGGATTTTTCCAAAGAAAAAACAAATCAGCATGACTAGCAGAGCACAGATATTGGCCAGGGTAAAAAAAAATCAGCCTGAGCTGAAACCCCTCCCGCCGGCTGAACTGATTCTGTCAGAAAATTGGGGCAAAACTCCGGACACAGATCAACCGCAGTCTGCATCGGCGGATTCCGGTCAGGCATTGCGCAACATAGAACAGTTTCGAAATGTACTGACCACTATAGGCGGTGCACTCATCGAGGTATCCGGCTACGGAGAGATCCTGGATTATATAACAGCACACTACCAGGGTGAACAGCGCATCATTTCTACCCTTCCGGAACTCAGCAGCATTACCGAACCGGGCTGGGAAAATGATGATCCGCATACTTTAGAAAATGTAGACCTTGCCATCATCAGCGCACACTTTGGTGTCGCCGAAAATGCAGCATTATGGATCACCGAAGAACTCATGCAGCAAAGAGTAGTGCCGTTCATCTGTCAGCAACTGGCAGTGGTGGTCAGCAAAAACGAAATACTGACCACTATGCACGATGCTTATGCCAGGATCGGCGAAGCCGAATATGGCTTTGGGGTCTTTATAGCCGGGCCATCGAAAACAGCAGACATTGAACAATCGCTGGTCCTTGGCGCACACGGCCCAAAAGGAATGACGGTGTTTTTGATCGGGTAGTATTGAGAATCCTCATTGCGAGGAGCTTCTCGCAATGATGGATGTGTTTCCTACTTTAATCCGAAATATTCCTCCGCATTGTAATAACAAATATCACTGACGATCTGTCCGATCCATTTCTCATCATCGGGCAGCTGGCCGTTTTCCATTTCCGCACCAAACATATTGCACAGGATCCGTCTGAAATACTCATGCCGCGAATAAGAAAGGAAACTGCGGGAATCGGTCAGCATTCCTACAAAATTGCTGACAATACCCATATTGGACAATGTGTTCAGTTGCTGTTCAATGCCGTCTTTCTGGTCCAGAAACCACCAGCCGGAACCAAACTGCATCTTGCCTTTTACCGAGCCGTCCGCAAAATTGCCCACCATGGCCGCAAAAGCCGCATTATCAGAAGGATTCAAATTGTATACAATCGTTTTGGGCAATTGATCTGTTGTGCTCAGATTCCCAAAGAAAGCAGACATCCGTTCAATCTGCTTAAAATCACCAATGGAATCATAACCAGTATCCGCACCCAGCTTGTTGAACATGCCCTGGTTGTTGTTCCTGATGGCACCCAGGTGAAACTGCTGCACCCATCCCTTCTCATGATACATTTTTGACAATGCAGTGAGCACATAACCCGCAAAAGCATCCGGATTGGAATATACCGCATCGCTGCTTTTGACGAACGAAGCAAATTCTTTTTTCTCCGTATCGCTCAGCTGGTAAGACGCAGGTAAGAAAGCCAGACCATGATCCGCAATACTGGCCTGATGCGCGGCAAAATAATCTACGCGGTTTTGGAGGGCATGGATCAACGACTCCAAATCTGTGATCTCCAGGCCCGAAGCGACCGACAAACGTTTCATATACTCCCGGAATTGCTGCGTCTTATCGATCATCAGCGCTTTATCCGGGCGGAAGGAAGGTTTAACCTTTACCGTAAAATCACTTGAGCTCAGCTGCTTGTGGTATACCAGATCATCGCAGGGGTCATCCGTCGTTCCAACCATTTTCACTTTAAAATGATGGAGCAAACCCTGTGTGGAAAATTCATCCTGGGTCAGCAATGCATTACAATGCTCATAGATCTCTCCCGCCGAAGCCGCATTCAGGTAAGAATTTACACCAAACGGATCTTTCAATTCCATATGTGTCCAGT
>NZ_DATHGC010000243.1:0-6538 GCF_035317785.1 Pedobacter sp.
TGGACACAATGCTGGGTATTGCCATTTTTTGCGATGACCATGTGATGTTCGACAAGGTGATTGATCATTACCTGTTCGGTGAAGGAAACTCTGGAATTACCAAATATGTTTATCCCAATGGGCAGTGCCAGGAAAGTACCCGTGACCAGTCGCACACACAGTTAGGACTGGGCGAGTTGGCCCAAACCTGCCAGATTGCATGGACGCAGGGCGTAGACCTTTATGGTGCCGCGCAGAACAGGCTGGCCCTTGGCTTTGAATACACCAGCAGGTACATGCTGGGTAAAGATGTTGATGCTTACGGGGAGATTTCAAGCAAGGGCCGCAAGGGATTCAATGATATTTATGAGTCGGTATACCGTCATTATCATGATGTGAAAGGCCTGGAAATGCCCTACACGAAACTCGCTGCCGATACGAACAGGAACAGGGCAGGGCTTTCTCTTTTAACTTCCGTAAGGGCTCCTTTACCGGGTGCTGTGAATCTTGCCGGGAACACACCTCTGGTACCGGTGAAGATCGCTGAGCGGGCCGGTGCAAATGTACTGACTGGTACTGTTCCTGCTGTGCCGGGGAAGGTCTTCAGGGTAGGGCCGGAAGGCTCCATCCAGGCGGCGCTTGATTCCTGCGCTGCCTCAGGGGGATCAGTGCTTTTAGAAAAAGGAGTTTATACGTTACAAACATCTTTAAAGATTACAAGTGGTATCACGCTTGCCGGGCAGGGTAAGGAAACGGTACTTTTTGTGGATCCTAAGATCAATCCAGATAAAACGGGTACTGCAATTATCAACCAGTGTCCGGAGATGAGTGATGTTACGATCCGCGACCTGGTGATCGAAGGAGCCATGACTCCGCAGCCGTCTTCTGATCCAAATCAGGACCGCAGGCAACGCTCGTACCAGATGGCCCAGCCGCGGGCGGGAATAGTTTTCATGGGACTTTATGAGGGACAGATGAAGAATATTCGAATGGAAAGGATAACGGTCAGGAATTGCACTAAGAACGGCGTTGCTATTACAGGTGCAACAGGGGTGACGATCAGCCGGTGCGACTTCAGTGATAACGGCTCGAGCGTGGTGCCAGGAAATGGCATACACCACAACCTGTTGATAGCTCATGTCAGGGAAGCCAGCATTACTGGCAGCAGGATGGATACTTCGCCCTGGGGAAACGGGGTATCGGTTACCGAGTCAAGCAAGATAACTTTAACTGGGAACGAATTTGCGCGTAACCGGCTCAACGGCTTGTATGTAGCCGATAGCCGTGAGGTAGTGGCCGATGGCAACCTTATAGAGGGAAATGATGGGGACGGGATCGGTTTTGATGTGCACACGGTCGCCTCTTCGGGTGGTAGTCTTCAAAATAACCGCGCTTGGTATAATGGTAAAAGGGGAATAAACCCTTCCGGCATCAAAGGTGTTTTAATGAAAGGAAATATGATCAGTAGTAACGCTATGACCCAATAGATTTCGAATTTGATACCAGGTAAATGAAGTAAGGCTAAAATGCGGTTTCTCAGTTCCTTGACACGAACGAAAGGCTAAGCAAGTATCAACTGGTTCGGGATCGAAAAATAGCCGTAAGGAATAGAGTATTGGGACAGAAGGGGGTATGGTCGTATGATTTCTGCTAATTGATAGAGTATCTGATATATTTTTTTGTGTCCTGATATTGTCTGAGATATTTAATAACTAATAATATAGGAATTGGCAGTGTGCCGAAGACAGTCATTAATAACATGAAAAATCTAAGCCTTTTAAATCAGCATTTTTGCGTACTTTGCTTAATGCTTTCTACGACAGTGTTCACAGCATCTCATGCAAGTGCAAATGACGTATTGAGAGCTTATCCGGCCCCTGCAGCTGCCGTACAAAACACCGACTTCAGCGTTAAAGTGCGTATATCGGGGCAACCCTGGCGGGATCTTCCGGAGTATCTGGTTAAGGTCGACCAGATAAAGGGAATTGATCATCAGGAAGAAAATGCCTCGATGAGCTATTTCGATTTTTCAGGAGAGGTAGAGGTTGCTGTTACTTTTAATAAAGGACCAATAAACATGTCCCAGATACGGCCACTTTCCTATAACATTCAGCATAAAGTAGCAGGCAGGACCATCACCTTTAAGTTGAATAAACCCGCCAATATTTCCGTTGAAGTAAATGGCGATATTTTTCATAACCTACATCTTTTTGCCAATCCCGTCGAAACATACGTTCCTGATAAAGCTGATAGCAACGTGATCTATTATGGCCCCGGCATTCATGAATTACCCGGCAAGAGATTAAAAGTCCCTTCGGGGAAAACAGTTTACGTTGCGGGTGGGGCTATCCTTATGGGACAAATTCTAGTTGAAAATGCTGAAAATGTCAAGATTTTAGGAAGAGGCATGATCGATCATTCCATTAAGGGAGCCATCCGTATCGCCAGGTCAAAAAATGTAGAAGTAAACGGACTCTTTGTAACACAGTGTATGACGGGAGGTTCGGAAAACGTGACCATCCGTAATGTGAAGTGTATGAGCTATTATAAATGGGGAGACGGCATGAACGTTATTTCCAGTAAAAATGTGCTGATAGATGGGGTATTTAACCGCAACTCAGATGATTGTACAACGGTATACGGCACACGTTCAGGTTTTGTGGGAGGCTGTAAAAATGTAACTATGCAAAATTCAACACTTTGGGCAGATGTTGCCCATCCGATTCTGGTGGGCACACATGGAAGTACACCCAATCCTGAGATGTTGGAGGACCTGAGCTATATTAATATTGATATCCTTGACCATAAGGAACAACAGGTTGATTACCAGGGCTGCATGAGTCTTAATGCCGGGGATAGTAATCTGATCAGGAATGTCCGGTTTGAAGATATAAGGGTAGAAGATTTTCGATATGGCCAATTGCTCAATATCCGTGTATTTTATAATGCAAAGTATTGCACTTCTCCGGGTCGTGGGGTAGAGAATGTGCTGTTTAAGAATATCAGCTATAATGGAAAAAATGCAAAGCCTTCAATCATCGCTGGTTATGATGACCAACGGAAGGTGAAAAATCTTGTTTTTGAAAATTTTAAGATAAATGGAATGTTGATCACCGATGATATGCCCAATAAACCTGCCTGGTTTAAAACCTCAGATATGAGCAACATGTACGTTGGGGACCATGTAGAGGGTATTGTTTTTCGTAAAAGCATTAAATAATCCTGGAATATATGGACAGATGTAAAAAAAACTGTTGATCAGCTTTTTCTGTTATTGCATAGCGCTCAACAACAGCTTAGATATTTTCAACTTGATGTGATCCACTTCAAGATCGGTATGCATGGATGGCAGTAAAGAGAAATCGTATAAATCGGCTTTCGGAAATATCCTAATATACTTGCAAAACAGATCATCAGGGTGTATATACATCAAGTTGGTGAGTATATTAACCCTGATAGTTTGTCATTACAAAAAACTGGTAACCGAGGCGTTTGAGAAATCTTCTGGTGCCGATTAAACGAATGATCAACATGAAAATGCGCAAAACTAAGCTCGCCAAAACCTTATTGTCAGGCTGTTTCCTGATGGTATCGGTAGGAGTGGTGGCACAATCAACCGTTTCTATACGCGAAGTAGATGAAATGATCCCGACCTACCTGGCTGGTCCGCCCGAACCAAACCCCATGTTTTTTTTCGGCAAACAATCGCAGGGTGCCGAAGGAAGAATTTATCCTTATCCCTTGTATGATAATCTCACCAACAAAAAGGGAGAGAAAACCTATCACCTGGTATACATTGAAAATGAGTTTTTGAAAGTGGGGATAATGCCCGAAATGGGCGGAAGAATCTTTTCAGCCCTGGACAAGACCAACAATTACGACTTCGTATACAAGCAACATGTGATTAAACCTGCACTTATTGGCCTCTTGGGGTCATGGATTTCGGGAGGTATAGAATGGAACATTCCACATCATCACCGGGCAACTACCTTTTCTCCCGTGCAATGGAAAAAAGAGTCGCATGCCGATGGAAGCAAAACGATCTGGGTGGGTGAGCTTGAGGTACGCGACCGGATGCGCTCGTCTGTTGGCTACACGCTTCGCCCCGGCAGTTCTGTGCTTGAATGCTCGGTAAGAATTATTAATCGCACGCCATTGCCGACCTCGATGTTATGTTTTGCCAACGTAGCTGTGAGCACTAATGAAAATTACCAGGTGATCTTTCCCCCCTCTACGCAATGGTCCACCGGGCATAGCAAAAAGAGTTATTCATCGTGGCCATCGCCGAACGGTGTTGACATGAGCTGGTATAAAAATAATAAAAGCTCAGCCTCATGGTTCGCCGTCAACGATAAAGATGATTTTGTGGCCGGGTATGATCACGGTAGGAACGCCGGCACAATGACCATTGCCGACCGGCATATCATTCCAGGCAAAAAATTCTTCACCTGGGGTGTTGGCAATATGTGGGATAAGATTTTAACCGACGATGATGGCCCATACCTTGAAATCATGGTTGGTGCTTATTCAGACAATCAGCCCGATTATTCCTGGATGCAACCGTTCGAAGAGCGATCGTTTACAATGTCATGGTATCCTTTCAGGGGAATTGATGGAGTAAAGAACGCAAATCTGGATGCTGCGGTTAACATTGATGTAAAAGATGGAAGAGCACTATTCGGTTTTTATACTACTAAATCATATCCAAATGCAACAGTGAGTATCAAAGCGGGGGATAAAATACTTAGCCAGGAGAATATTATGATCAATCCCGGTAAGCCGTACTCTAAACAAGTAGCCATACCTGCTGGCTTAAATGAACATGATCTTCGTGCTTCGATAGTCGCGGGCGGACGCGAACTTGTGGCTTACTCTCCCGTTCGGTTACAGCAAACCCCAAGGCCGGTAGGAACAGCCAGTGCTGCCGCACCAGCGAGTATTAGGAACGATGAAGAGTTGTTCCTTGCAGGCCAGCGCATCAACCAGTTTCATAATCCCACGCTGGATGCTGATCCTTATTGGGAAGAAGCGTTGCGCCGGGATTCTGGTAGTATAGCCGCGAATACCGGTATGGGTTTACTAAATTTGAAAGCGGCAAAGTTTGCAGCAGCTGAGAAATATTTCAGGAAGGCAAATGAACGCCTTACCGCTCAGTACACCTCTCCCAAAAATGGCGAGCCATTTTATTATCTCGGAGTTGCGCTAAAAGCACAGGGCCGGTTAAACGAAGCATTTACCGCTTTCTATAAAGCTGCCTGGAGCCAGGAATGGAAATCACCGGCCTATTTTTCTTTGGCGGAGATCGCATCGGCCAAAGGCGATTATACTGAGGCGTTGAAATTTGTTGGTCAATCTTTAGATGCCAATGCGTTGAACGTTCGGGGGTACGGACTCAAAGTGGCCCTGTTGCGCCACCTGGGCCGTAGTATTGAAGCTGTAAAGCTAATTACGTTCGCCAGAGAAAAAACAGATCCGCTCGATGCACGCCTGGTGGCTGAACAATGGCTGGCAACTAAAGACCTTTCAGCTTCACAGTTACTTGGGTCAACCTTGAACGATAATCCTGCAACTGCTCAGGAAACGGCAGCAGAATATTATAATGCAGGACTTTGGAACGATGGCAGCGCCGTTCTGCTACAGGTAATTGCTGGTGCATCAAATAAGTCCGGCGTTTCACCCCTGGTATATTATTACCTGGGGCATTTTGCCGAAAAGCTTGGCAAAACCGCTGATGCCCTGGCCTACCGGAAACAGGCAATGCTGCAATCGCCGGAATATGTTTTCCCTTTCCAATCGGAAGTCATTGCGGTGTTGGGCCGGGCGATCGAAGTAAATCCTAAAGATGCCCGGGCGCAGTATTATCTTGGCAACTTGCTGTACGACTGGCAGCCGGAAGTGGCTGTAGCTTTATGGGAAAAGTCTGCGGCAAACGATCCTGATTTTCCGATAACCTGGAGAAATCTGTCGGTGGCGTATGCCCGTCAGCAGGACGGAGATTCGCAAAAAAAGGCAATTGCCAGTTTGGAAAAAGCGGTCGCTATTGGTACGCCATACCCAAGGCACTTTGCCGAGCTCGATAGATTTTATCAGGCGGCAGGAGAGCCGGTGCAAAAACGGCTCGCCCTTTTGGAAAAAAATCAAGCACTGGTCATAAAAAATGATGAAGCACTTGGAAGCCTGATTACGTTGAAGATATTTTCCGGCAAGGCGGATGAAGCAATGAATATGTTGAAGAACCGCATCTTTAGTATTTGGGAAGGCGGTACGCCATTTAATGCAGGCCAGGCCTGGGCTGATGCAAACCTTGTACGGGGACTTCAGTTTTTTGCCGCTAAGAAATATCAGGACGCAATTACAGACTTCGAAACAGCACTTACCCCGCCCGCAAACTTACGCGCGGAACAACGTTATGATCAGCATGTCGCCCAGTTAAATTACTATACAGGTTTAGCTTACGCCGCACTTGGTGATCATGAAAAAGCCAGGCAATCCTGGAATAAGGTGATTACCGGTTACACCGGCCGGGCATCTGAGGGCGTGGCAGGTGGCGGAGGCAATG
>NZ_DATHGC010000244.1:0-2184 GCF_035317785.1 Pedobacter sp.
CCCGCAGCCAGTAATAAAGCACAGTGTATTCTTTACGTGCTGCATCAATCCTGCTCCATATTGCTGCGCCTATGGCGGCGATGAGGGCAAACAAGCCCCAGTTGGCAAATGTTCCGCCGTACCATTTGGCCGTCTGGTCATCTGCGAAGAACTGCGGCTGGTATTTGGTCAGTTCGAACAGGTCGTGAAAATGCAGGTGCAGCCAGTTGATGGAAAACAGCTTTTGATAAAATTTCCAGTCGAGCGGAATGATCTGTATGACCAGGAAAATAAAGAAAAACCTGAACAGGTTCTTCTCGTATCCTTTCCATTCCCGGAAATTCTGCTTGTTGTCTTGATTTAAAGTTTCGCTCATGATCATATCTGTTTATGGTGAACAATTAATTTTTACCGTAGCCGGGGTTCTGAACCAGCGAGGGATCGGCAAGGATCTCTCCCGCGGGGATCGGGAAAATGTATTTATTGGGGTCGCTGAGGTTAAAGACAACCGGCGCCCGGCCTGTCCTTACGATATCAAACCAGCGGAAAGGCTCCAAAGCAAACTCGACACGTCTTTCATTTTCCAGGGCCAGCAGCAGATCGGCTTTGCTAAGCCCCTGTGCAAGCGCTGTTACGTTTGCCCTTGTCCTTACTGCATTGATGTCATCGGCAGCACCCATCAGGTCGGGTGCTGTTTTCAGCAGCCTTGCTTCTGCCCTGTTCAGGTAAATTTCCGCGGTTCGGATCAGGTAGGCGGACGAGGTATTGGTCGGATAAATCCCGCCGATAAATTGTCCGGCTGCGTTTTTAACGGAAAGCAGTTCCCGGTCACCGCCTGCAGCAGGATCGTTTAATAGGTTGTGGATGACGGCTTTCGGCTCCAATGCCCTGTTGCTGGTATTCCATTGGGAATATGCGGCGTTTACATCATTTACGCTGTAAGACAGTTCCATGACAGATTCTGAAGTACCCGCAGCAAGGGCAAAAGGCTTGATCAGTTTGTAAGCGGCATTGCTTAAAACAATACTTGCATCAGTCTCTGCCTGTTCATAGTTTTTGAGGTACAGATAAAGCCTTGCCCTCAATGCATTTACAGTAGATTTGGCCACCCTGTTTCTCAGCACTGTGGCTGGCAATAAAGGCTCTGCCTTGTTCAGGTCTGCCAGGACCTGCGCATATACTTCGGCTTGTGTGCTTTGTTTTACACCAAGCTTATCGGCTACGACCCTGGTCGGCGTTAAGAAGATCTGTGCGTTACCGAAGGTGCGCGCCAGGTCAAAATAAGAAATGGCACGGATGAAATAGGCTTCGCCGAGCAGCTGGTCACGCAGTGCTGTGGTGAATTTGATGTCATTTACCGCCGGTACTTTTTCTATAATGTGGTTGGCCCGGTTGATCGTATTGTAAAAATTGCCCCAGTAGGCAGACAGGAAGGCGATGTCTGAGCGCAGATCGTAATTGATCACGTTGAGGTCGGTTTGTGCGTTGTTCAGCGATTTGATGTCGCCGCCTGACTGAAGAATTGTATTCTGAAAACCACTGCTGTAATTCAGACTGGCCAGCGAGCGGTACGCACCCCTCACCGCAGCCTCAGCAGATGATTTATCGTATATGGTATTTTCATCGGGGATGGTATCATAAGGGGTTTCTTCCAGAAATTTCTTGCAGGAAACCGAGAACACGCTGATCAGGAGAATAAGAAAGAGCAGTGTTTTATGTGGAGTATTCATGACCGTAGTATTTGAAATGTTTTAACTGATCGGGTTTTAAAATGTGATGTTTGCCCCAAACTGGATTCCTCTTGGCTGGGGCGGGGTAGCGGTGTCCAAACCGTCAAGGTTTTGACCTGAACTACCCGAACTTTCAGGATCTGCACCGCTGTATTTGGTTTCGATCCACATATTGGTACCCAGTGCATATAGTCTCACTTTGCCTAATCTTGCTTTGGAGGTAATCGAAGAAGGGATTGCATAGCCTATGCTGGCTGTTTTTAACCTGATGAATGAACCATCTTCCAGATAACGGCTGTTCTGTTCAATGTTATAATTGTTGCCCACACTGGTCACACGCGGCGTATTGGTGATGTCACCCGGTTTTTGCCACCTGTTGAGCTGGCTGGCCAGTATGGACCTGGAAGCATCCCTTGTGCCGCCGCCTTCCAGTATGTATTTGTTGAAGTTGAAGACTTTGTTGCCATACTGGTAG
>NZ_DATHGC010000245.1:0-2563 GCF_035317785.1 Pedobacter sp.
AATCCTGATAACCCAAAGGTTCATGAATGTTCTTGCTGACTTCTTTCACATAAGGCAAAACCATACCTGTTCCGGGATTTGAAGGCATAGGCCCAAACATACGCAGGGCATCAAAGTGGCAAAAAGCACGTAAGGCCAGGGCCTCACCCTTGATCAGTTCATAATTCCCTTCTGTAAAAACAGATTGCTTTCCATCGATATTACTCAATACACCGTTTACATCGGCGATCACCTTATACAGGTCCTGATAAGTAGCGTCCATCCAATCCCTAACTGTCTGATTTGTATAGTTACCGGCAATCAGGGCAGGAATTGCCGTATTGCTTGTATTGGCATTCTCCCAGTTGGCCGCCATATATTCTATATTTCCCCAGGTCAGGGCACTTCCGTATACATTGTCCCCTTTCATCCGGATATAAGCACCCGTAAGGGCATCCCGGAATCCCTTTTGCGTTTTAAACAGCTCCTCCTGGGTAGACTCACCCTGAGGTTTTACATCCAGCCATTTCTTGCAGCCGGTAAACAGCAATCCCGCTGATAATATGATGATTGTTAGTGTTTTTTTCATGATTTCCATTTTTTAAAATGCAGCAAATAAAGACATGGAGAACTGGCGTGTAAAAGGATAATCAATACCCCTTTCCTGACGGACACTGGAAACATAAAAGAGCTCCCCTGTATTTCCTGTGATGGTCAGCGCCTGCATCCCCAGGCGTTTTAAAAACCTTTTGTCCATTACATCGTATGAAAGACTCACGTTTTGACAGGTCAGCGTTCTTTCATCCTGTACAAAACGGGAAGAAGCAGAAACTTTCAACGTTTCATTAATACCCCTGAAAAAAGTCTTGTCACCGGGTTGTTTCCAGCGGTCGAAATAAACCCTTTCGTCCACATTCAGCATCCTGTCGGCATTCTCTACCTTATCGATCAGGGTCTGGTTGTACAACTGACCACCAAAACGGAAACCAAAAGAGGCATTCGTTGAAAAATTCCTGTAACGGAACATCGTACTGAAATTCCCGCGGTATTTTGGCTGATCGACACCCACAGCTACCCGGTCCTGGGGAGCCCAGGTATAAGTTACCTGCCCATCTTTATTCAGGTAAAGCTCCTTACCCGTACTTGGATCAATACCCAGAGAACGAACCGCATAAATTGTATTTTGGGATGTTCCTTCCCTGATGATCTTATTCGGACTATAAGTAACATTACCTGCGGTCAGGAGTGCCAGTTTTTCATTCGCCGCCTTCATCGCTTCAGACAATTTAACGATCTTGTCCTGGTTGTGTACCAGGTTTCCGGTCACCGACCAGGAAAAGCCCCGGGCATTGTTCTGGATCAGAAATACACTGGCCATCAGTTCAAAGCCCCGTGTTTCCAGTTCGCCGATGTTTTCATTGTAGCTGGTAAAACCATTGGCATAAGGCAGTTCCAGCGAAGAAAGCAGATTAGATGTTTTTTCCAGGTAAACGTCCCCTTCAAATCTCACTCTGTCCCTGAACATCGACAGCTCCAAACCAGCATTGTATTTATTGGTCTGCTGCCATTCCAGGTCCGGATTTCCTAAAGAGTTTTGACGGACACCCAGCCAGGTCTTATACCTGTCATTCATGATATAACTATAAGTACCCAAAGCCTGGTAAGCATCGAACTGCGTAGAACCGGTAGAACCATAAGAGCCCCTCAGTTTCATGCGGTTGATGAACAGCAGGTTGTCTTTGATAAAGGGTTCGTAATGCAGGTTCCAGCCCAATCCGGCTGACCAGAAAGGGGCAAAGCGGCGGTTTACACCAAACTGGGAAGCACCATCAACACGATAAGCAAAATCTGCCAGGTAACGGTCTTTGAACGCATAGTTTACGTTGGCAACAACACCTATCCGGCGCCTTGTGGCCTCAAATCCATTGGGACTTCCGTTTTGCTCGTATTGAAGGGCCATGCCCAGGAAATCAATAGATTCATCAGGAAAACCTTCCGCCAGAAAACTATATGATTTCTGGTTGTTTTCCGTCACATCAAAATTGACACCCGCATAAATACGGTGCTGCTCCGCAAAAAGTTTAGCATAGCTTGCTGAAAGATTAGCCGTATAACTAAAGCTTTTTCCATTGCCATATTCATAGCTGCCTTTTCTGAACACATCGGCATCACTATACCCAGCAAATGAAGAATGTTCCGCAGGCTTGAAATTATCCGCATCATTGTTGGTGGAAGTCACTCCAAGCCCGCCACGCAAAAGCAGGCTCTCCACAGGTTTCCATTCCAGCTGAAAATTATCAGTAATGGAAGTATAGCTGCGTTTGTTAAACGTATTTAAAGTCGCATCATACAAGGGATTCGGGTACCGGTTGCCCCCATAGCTGCCCGCCATTGTCCAGTAATCATAATTGTAAGGAGAAAAAAACTGGGTCACATTTCCAGAAGCATCATAAGGCTGCCAGTAAGGGTTCAGTTTAACATAATCAGAAAACGATCCATATGGAGATTCATTCTCTTTGGTCTGACCAACTACCAGGTTATTGCGGAATGTCAGGTTCTTATACCGGTAAGACAAATTGATTGT
>NZ_DATHGC010000246.1:0-69466 GCF_035317785.1 Pedobacter sp.
TTTTGCCAGGTTTGCACTTGCCTCCTGAACATTGGCGCCGGTTTGGGCGAGCTGATATTTAGCTGCTGAATAATCTTCTTTAGATCTTCCCAGGTTTGTTTTGGCTGTCAGATAAGCGGCTTTAGCGGCGTCAAACTCTGATGCCGAAATCACTTTCTTGTTAAACAGCTCTACATTACGTTTATAAGTAGCCTCTGCGTTTACAAAGTTACCCTGGTTCTGCTGCAGCATCTGCTGAGCAGCTGCCACACTTGCTCTTTGCGAACTGTTAGTGGCGATAGCCCTGTCATAACCCGATTTCAGAACGTCCGGCCTTACTTTGATCAGAAGCTGTCCCTTCTTTACAACATCACCTTCTTTTACCAAAAGCTCAGTCACCTCGCCGGATACTTCAGAACTTAGCTTCACTTCTGTTTCGGGCTGAACTTTTCCGCTGGCGGTAACTGTTTCAATCACGTTTTTCTGGCTCGCCTTTTCTACCGTGACCTTTTCCGCTTTATCCCCGCCAATTAAACCGGTAAACTTTGCGACCGCAAGCAATACGATCAGGACGCCTACTATTATTAATATGGTTTTTAGTTTCATCTAATGTTTATTTTTTATATTGTGTATGTTGCCGTGTAGCTATAATGGTCTTTTAAAATTCAATCTGCCTGCCCAGGTAATAGTCGATTACTTTTGCTTTAAACAGCAGGTCATATTTGGCCCTGATCATATCTATCTCTGCCCTGTTTTTATTGGTTTGTGAAGTGCTGTAATCTAAAGAATTCACCAGTCCTACGTTATAACGCTGTTCAATTACAGAAAAAGATTCTTTGCGGGCAGCAAAAGTTTTTGAAGTCGATTCGAAAGTGCTTTGTGCAGCCTTTAGATCGGCAACAGCCTGGTAGATTACTTTGTTCAGGTTGTTTTTGGCCAGCTGTTCATCGGTCTGATTTTGCATGTAGGTTATTTTCGCCTTCCTTACCGCTGTCCTTGCCTGGAAACCATTAAATATCGGAATCTGCAGGCTAACACCTACATATTGACCAAAGTTGTCCTTGATCTGGTCTTTAAACTTGTAAGTTTCAGTAAGGGTTCGGAAATTAGCTGCCATTACTCTTTCTTTTGTAAATTCAGTTTCACCGATCGGACTTAAACCAGTTGGAATAATAACAGGAAGACCCAACTCGTTTAAAACCGCTATATCTCTTCCACTTGAATAATTGGTGTTCAGTCCAGCCCCAAATGATAAACTTGGATAATAATTGCCCTTCGCAATATCAACAGCCTTTTTGGAAGCCTCTGTACGCAACGCTGCAAGTTTGATATCAGGAAAAAGGCTCAGGGCACTGGAATAAACGTCTTCCGGATTATAGACACCCGCTGCATTGCTGAAACTGGATACATCAGGAGCCTGGACCACATACCTTGTGGAAGAAGGAATGTCCATCAGCTGTGCCAGTGTCAGATAGGAAATGGTTAATGCATTTTCAGCAGTGGTTACATCAAGTTCGGCAGTTGCCACCTGCGATTTAGACTCTGCCAGATCGGCCAGCGTTTTATTGCCCACATCCAGCAATTCCTGTTGCTGTTTTAACTGTTGCTGTGCAACAGCAAGCTGTTGTCTGGCAGCAACCAAAAAGTCTTTGTTATACAAAATCTGCATGTAAGAGGTGATGACCTGCAGGACAAGGTCATTCTTTACTTTTTCTGTATTCGTTTTACCGGCATCCAGGAGCAGCTTGTTCTGCCTGATCTGGTTCAGTTTCTGAAAACCCTGAAACACATCTATACTGGTTGAAACACCACCGTTAAATGAAGAAAATTGCTGGCTGCTGAACGATTGTGTTGACGGATCCAGACTCCGCCCAAAGTTGATGTTATAACTCCCATTACCATTTAGAGTGGGCAATAACGCAGCTCTGGCCTGTTTCAGGTCTTCGTCTGATAAGTTCTCACTGAGCTTGGACTGTTTAACCTGAAGGTTATTATTAAGGGTTTCTTCTATGGCCTGACGTATGGTGATCACCTCCTGGGCAGAAACGCTTTGCATAAGACCTGACACAAACAAAAAGGTAAATATTAAGGTAAGCCTGGATAATGTATTGTTAAGGGCAATTCTTTTCATAATTTAAATTTCACAATATTAACATAAACAACTTATTCATTTTGTAAATTTTCGGGTACAACAACCGTATTTTTTTATCTAAGTTTGAACATGTACCTGATAAAATCCCCGCTTCTGTTAAAATGGTATTATCCATCGCTTACCTGGCATAAAAACAGGAGTGATAAAGTCATCTATTTAACCTTTGACGATGGACCCATACCCGATGTTACAGACTTCGCATTAAAAACTTTAAAAGCCTTCGACGCAAAAGCTACCTTTTTCTGTATTGGAGATAACATTTATAAACATCCCGAAATTTTTGAAAATATAAAGAACGAAGGCCACAGCATCGGCAACCATACCTTCAATCATTTGAAAGGCTGGGCAACACCGGATGAAATATACCTAAAAAACTTTCAAAAGTGTCAGGAATTAACAAAAACGCATTTATTCCGCCCGCCTTACGGCAGGATTAAAAAGTCTCAGATCGCGAAACTCCGCAGCGCACATCCCGACACGCAGATTATTATGTGGGATGTTTTAAGCGGAGATTTTGACATCAGCCTTGATCCGCAAAAATGCTTTAAAAATGTGATAAAACATACCGGAAATGGCTCTATTGTCGTTTTTCACGACAGCATAAAGGCCTATGACCGTCTTAAATATGCATTACCCAAAGTATTACAGCATTTTACACAACAGGGTTATCATTTTGACTCTCTTTAAGTAGCTCTTTATCTAACCTCAGGCCAAAAACCTAAAACCACAAAACAAACTCTATTTCAAGCTGTTACAGCCGACAAGCTAAAACCAGGTGTTCATTTTCGTACAGCTGCGTCCAGTTATGAACGCCATTTCAAAATAACCAGCCGGATCAGACCGGCTTATCTGGTTAATTTAGAACCGGTATAAATAATATAATGATCTTCAGATGATGGCCCAGGCCTGTTTTTTTTTGTAAATTCGCTACAAATTATAAAATACTTACCCCTTTAACCTTTTTATCAATGGCTTTTGATATAGAAATGATCAAAAAGGTGTATGCAAACTTCGGCCCCCGAGTAGAGGCGGCACGTAAATTAGTAGGCAGACCCTTAACACTTTCAGAAAAAATACTTTACGCTCATCTTTGGGATGGCCAAGCAAGCACCGCTTATGTAAGAGGTACTGATTACGTAGATTTTGCTCCTGACCGTGTGGCCATGCAAGATGCCACTGCACAAATGGCCTTGTTACAATTCATGCAGGCCGGAAGGCCTAAGGTTGCCGTACCTTCCACAGTTCACTGTGATCACCTGATCACTGCAAAGAACGGCGCTGAAATAGATCTGCCGGCGGCAAATACAGAAAGCAAGGAAGTTTTCGATTTTTTAGCTTCAGTTTCAAATAAATATGGCATCGGTTTTTGGAAGCCGGGTGCGGGCATCATTCACCAGGTAGTGCTTGAAAATTATGCTTTTCCGGGCGGAATGATGATAGGTACTGATTCACACACTGTAAATGCGGGTGGTTTGGGTATGGTTGCTATCGGTGTTGGCGGTGCTGATGCCTGTGATGTAATGGCCGGATTGCCATGGGAGCTTAAATTTCCTAAGCTGATCGGGATCAAACTAACGGGAAAACTAAGCGGCTGGACTTCTCCTAAAGATGTGATCCTTAAAGTGGCTGGTATCTTAACCGTAAAGGGCGGTACTGGTGCCATTGTTGAATATTTTGGCGAGGGTGCACAGAACCTGAGTTGTACCGGCAAAGGAACCATTTGTAACATGGGTGCCGAAATCGGCGCTACTACTTCTACTTTTGGCTATGATGAGAGCATGGAGCGTTATTTACGTGCTACCAACAGGGCCGAAATAGCGGATGCTGCCAATGCAGTAAAAGAACACTTAACAGGTGATGCAGAAGTTTATGCTGAGCCGGAGAAATATTTTGACCAGCTGATCGAAATCGACCTTTCAGAACTGGAGCCTTACCTGAACGGTCCTTTCACACCGGATCTGGCTACACCTATTTCTAAAATGAAAGAAGTAGCTGCTGCTAATGGGTGGCCGTTGAAAGTAGAATGGGGTTTAATTGGCTCTTGCACCAACTCATCCTACGAGGATTTGTCAAGAGCGGCATCTATTGCTAAACAAGCTATTGACAAAGGCTTGACCACAAAGGCTGATTTCGGAATCAACCCGGGATCGGAACAAGTGCGCTACACTGCAAACCGTGATGGTTTACTGGGAACTTTTGAAGCGCTGAACGCCACCATCTTTACCAATGCCTGCGGGCCATGTATTGGCATGTGGGACAGGGTTGGCGCAGAAAAACAGGAAAAAAACACCATTGTACACTCGTTTAACAGGAATTTCGCTAAACGTGCCGACGGCAATCCAAATACGTTCGCCTTTGTAACTTCTCCTGAAATCGTAGCGGCAATTGCTATCGCGGGTGATTTGAGTTTTAATCCTTTAACTGATACCTTAACCAACAATAAAGGTGAACAAGTGAAGTTGGATCCGCCAAAAGGCGATGAGCTGCCGGCAAACGGTTATGCTGTAGAAGATGCCGGGTACCAGCAGCCGGCGGCTGATGGAAGTGGTGTAAACGTACTGGTTTCCCCTACTTCGCACAGGCTGCAATTGCTTGATCCGTTCACACCTTGGGAAGGCACTGACCTTAAAGGCCTGAAACTCCTGATCAAAGCAAAAGGTAAATGTACTACTGACCATATTTCTATGGCCGGACCATGGCTGAAATTCCGCGGACATCTGGACAACATTTCCAACAACATGCTGATTGGTGCTGTTAACTACTTCAACGAGAAAACTGATGACGTAAAAAACACGCTTACCGGCGAATATGGTCCTGTACCAGCTACTCAGCGTGCCTATAAAGCAGCAGGTTTGGGTTCGATAGTAGTAGGAGACGAAAACTACGGAGAAGGTTCAAGCCGTGAGCATGCCGCCATGGAGCCCCGTCACCTTGGAGTACGTGCCGTACTGGTTAAATCTTTTGCCCGTATTCACGAGACCAACCTGAAAAAACAAGGTATGCTTGGCCTTACCTTTGCCGATAAAGATGATTATGAGAAGATCCTGGAAGACGATGTTGTTGACATCCTGGGTTTAACTACATTCACGCCGAATGTTCCCTTAACACTGGTACTAAACCATGCTGATGGCACTAAGGAAGAGATCTCGGTAAACCACAGTTATAACGAGCAGCAGATCGAATGGTTCAAAGCGGGCGGTGCATTAAATATCATCCGCCGGGAGGCAGCAGCTAAGAACGCCTGACAGGTCTTTATACTGATATAAATTTTAAACTCCCGCAACACCTGCGGGAGTTTTTTTATGACTTCAGGAATTGCTGAAACCAATATCCTGAATCCTTTATGGTCCGCTGCTGCGTTTTAAAATCATTATAGACGAGGCCGAATCTGGCATTAAAACCTTCTGCCCATTCAAAATTATCCATAAGTGTCCAGGCCATATATCCACTGATGCTAAGTCCTTCCTGTTTTGCTTTTAACAGCGCAGCAAGGTAAAGCTGGAAATATTCAATGCGTTCGGTGTCCTGTACGCGGCCCCCGGTAAGTTTGTCATGATAGGCTGCTCCATTTTCTGTAATCATGAGATTTTTGATGTTTGGATAGGAAGAGAACTGTTTGATAATGTTATAAAAGCTATCGGCACTGATCTCCCAGCCCATGGCTGTATGTGGTTTCTTCCTGCTTTTTGCTTTTACCTCCCATGCCTGCAGAATGGGCACAAATGGATTGTATTTAACCGTTATGGGAAAATAATTCTGAAGGCCGATAAAATCAAAATCAAAGCTAAGCCGCCCGGTGTGCCGCCAGGTGGAGTGCTGAATGGTAAACTTTTCCATCACATCCCAGTTGGTCTCAGGATAGCCCATACCGAGGGCAGGCTCAATAAATAGCCGGTTCATCAAACAGTCAAATCTTTTGGCAGCCATCACATCTGCTTCGCTTTGTGTGTATGGAATTACTTCGGAGCAGGAGAAGCTGGTTCCGATATTGGCTCCCGAAACTTCTGACCTCAGAATCCTTCCTCCGTCTGCCTGGGCAATAGCGGCGTGATGAACTGCAGAAAAGAAATTGGTAAGCCCGGTTTGTCCGGGGGCATGTATACCCAGCATATAACCGAGTGAGGTAAAGCCAAAGGGCTCATTCAGCACGATCCAGTTTTTAACCTTATCGCCGTATGTTCTGGCACAAAGCGTTGTGAATTCATTGAAGGCATGATTGATGCTGTATGCGGTCCAGCCACCCTCCCGCTCCAGCGCTTCCGGCAGATCCCAATGGTATAAAGTAACGTAAGGAATAAGACCATTGGTCAGACATTCATCAATCACATCATGGTAAAACCGGATCCCTTCTTTATTTACAATGCCTTTCCCGGAAGGCAATACCCTGGACCAGGATATAGAAAACCGAAATACCTTAAAGCCAAGTGTTTTAACCAGCCTGATGTCTGATTGGTATTGGTGATAAAAATCGCATGCCGTCGCGGGATGATGTCCTTTTTTTATTTTTCCGGAACGTTTGGAGAAAGTGTCCCAGATGGAGGCTCCTCTGCCATACAAATCAGCTGCGCCCTCAATCTGGGTCGCAGCCACTGCTATTCCCCATAAAAAATCAGGACCAAAATCTGAAGCTTTAATCATATCCATTTATATTCACAGGCAATATGGCATTCCCGTATTAACTTAATGTTAAGCCGATCTGTTTGAGCAGCAGGGCCGCATTGAATGTTTTGCATGGCCCCTGTTTCAGCTTATAATCAAAGTTCATCTCTCCTTCGGAGATCTGTATGTCGAAATGATAATTCCTTATTTTCTGAGGGTAATCTGCTTCCATTTCGGAAAGCTGAAGGTCATGAGTGGCAAACAGGACCGGTGTTTTTTGTGCGATCAGCTTCTCGATAAACACCTTTGAACCGAGGTATTTATCCCTGCTGTTTGTCCCGCGCAGCATCTCGTCAATAAGCACGAAACAAGCAGGATTGCTAGCTGTCGCATCCAAAATCATCTTTAGACGATTCAATTCCGCTTTAAAGGTAGAAGTCTGGTCATTCAATGAATCCTTAATCCTCATGTAAGATATCAGGTTAAAAATAGATAGTGAAAGCCGCTTCGCGCAAACTGGCCCGCCAGAAAAAGCAAGAACCATATTCACACCCACGGTCCTCAGAAAGGTACTCTTTCCCGCCATATTGGATCCAGTTACAATGTCGGCGCTCGGTGCGGCTGCAACTGAAAAATCATTCAGCACGCGTACATGCCCGGGGATTAACGGATGGCCCATGGCTTCGGTGTTCAAATGGAACTCTTTCTTAATCTCAGCAAAAGTCCAGTCCGGCTGGTTATGGGCAAGGGTAGCAAATGAGATAATTTCCTCGAAATGACTGATCGTTTCCAACACCCTCAGCAAGCTGCCGGCAGACCGCTTATGCCAGCGATCCAATTGCATGGCGCAGCGGAAATCCCAGAGCAAAAACCCACGCAATATTGGCGCTAGAATCAAGTTCAACCCGGCGTCCAGCGCATCCACGATTTTAGAAAGCTGTTTGATTTCCGCACTCAGGGAGAGATCTCCCACTTCCGCACCAAATAAATTATTGATATAAGGGCTTTTCCATTTCACAGTTCTGGTCCACTTTACGGTGCCCGACAGGGCATTGAACATGTTCGCGCTTTTGCCAAAACCCTGATAAATACCCACAACTCCCTTTCGGTAAAAAAATACCATCGAAAGATTCAGCAGGAAATCTAAAGTAAACACTTGCCACCATACCCCGCCATTGACGATGGCAACCACCAATAAACCAATGGCAATCACAGGCGCGATTTGGGTATAAAGACGAAGTAGTTTACTTTGGATAAATGCCAGTTGTCCCGGCATTTGGTGTTCTACCTTATACTTCAGCATTTCCAATTGTTCCGGTTTATGATTTTGTAAGCCTGCCCTGAAGTGAAAGGTATCCTCAATGTGATCTCTAAATTCGGCAATAGCCGCCTGACGCTCCAGCAATTCTCCGGCCTGGCAGGGGCTGCTCAACCGCTCCGCTAAAAGTTTCATTCCGGTGATTGTATTAGACCGGTTAATCAAAGCGTACAGCGAGCCCGGACCATAGATGTCCAGATCTGAAGCATAGGGATGCGATTCTGAGGCGAAAGCGATACCGTTGTTATATTGCTGCTGACCAGTCAGCATGAGCTTCGCTTCATTTTTAAAAACAAACAGCAGCTTTTCTGCATAATTGAGTGCTTCCTGAACTATGCTTTGCCGCTTAACCAATCCCAGGAAAAAAAGGACAGGTCCCAACAGGAGCACGCCCATTACCCAGTGGTAACCCTCACTGATAATCAGCGCAACGATCAATATTTCCGCAATGAAAGCGCCCAGCCTTGACAGGGAAATGCGATTCAATTTGCTTTTAAGTTCTATTATAAGTGTTTCCTGAATCTGTATGTGATTTTGATAAGCCGCTAAAATACTTTCTCTTGTTTTAACCATTATATTTGATGCGATTGTTAAATTTAACTGCTCAGCCCGGAGCAATTCCTGTCAAAGGGAGCAGCGTGCGTAAAGATAGCAATCTAATGGCGGGTAAAAACTGTAATTGATGAAGATAACATTACTTGTAGTAGGCAAGACTGAAGACCGGTACTTGATTGAAGGGATAGATAAATATTTGGGCAGGCTCAAGCATTATATCGGATTCCAGATCACCGTTATTCCTGAGATCAAAAACACCAAAAACTTAAGCATGGCACAGCAGAAAAGCCGCGAAGGAGAATTGATCCTGAAGCATGTTGGCAACACCGACACGGTGATCCTGCTGGATGAGAAAGGCAAAAAATATACTTCGGTGCTGTTTGCCAATTTCCTGAACAAACAAATGATCGGAAGTGTTCAGCAGATGATATTTGTGATAGGCGGACCGTACGGATTTGACGAACCTATCTATAAAAGGGCAAATGGCAGTATATCTCTTTCAGACATGACCTTTTCCCACCAGATGGTACGGTTGTTTTTTGTAGAGCAGCTTTACAGGGCTTTTAGTATCTTAAAGGGGGAACCCTATCATCATGAGTGAATTTATGGAATTCTGTTCCAGCCATCATCATTATATAAAAAGGAGGCATTATGCAACTACCAAGTGATTTTAAAAGAAACTATAAGTTTAAAAGTGACAAGAAGAAAGACCGTTTGAGTTATATTATAGCTATTGTTATTTCTGCCATTGCCTTTATATTGTTGTGGTATTTTCTTTAAAAACTGTTATATTTCTGCATTAATAGTTTACATAAAGAAAAGCCATATTATGTCCATTTCATTGCCAGGCCGCAGGCAGGCACTAAAAACAATCGGCTTAACTGCCGGAGCTTCCCTATTGAAGGTCCCTGTTTCTAATGCTGCTGCTGAGAAGACCCCCGCGGCAAGCTTTAAATTCTCCTTAAACATGAGTACCATAAGGGGTCAAAAACTTGGCTTTATCAGAGAATTGCAAACGGCAGCAAAGGCAGGCTTCAGTTCAGTCGAGATCTGGATAGACACTTTTCAGACCTACCTGCAAAATGGCGGCTCAACGGCAGAGGCCAAAAAGATCATTGATGACCTTGGGATTACGGTTGAGAATGCCATTGGATTTGCCAAATGGATAGCCGATGATGAGCTCATCAGGAAAACCGCCCTCAAACAATTGCAGGGAGAAATGGAATTGCTGGCAAAGATCGGCTGCAAACGTATAGCTGCACCTCCGATGGGCGCTACTGCGCTGCCGCTGATTGATCTGAATGCCGTTACAGAACGCTACATTACCGTTCTGCAAATGGGCAGGCAGACCGGTGTTAAGCCGCTGGCGGAAATGTGGGGCGGTTCGGAAAACCTGAAAAAAATTAGCCATGTACTGTATATAACTACAGAAAGCGGGCACAAAGACGCGAGCGTGCTTTTAGATGCTTTTCACATTTTCAAAGGTGGTTCGGACCCGGAGAGCTTGTCTTTTGTGGGCAGGCACGCGATAGAAGTCTTTCATATTAACGATTATCCGTCGGATATAGCTCCCGCTAAAATATCAGAACCTGACAGGATCTATCCGGGAGATGGCATTGCCCCGCTCAAACAAATGTTGAAAATCCTGAAAAATCCGGATAAACCGGTAATATTGTCTCTCGAAGTATTTAACGAAAGCTATTATGCTCAGGACGCCCTGCTGGTTGCCAAAACCGGCCTGGCCAAAATGAAGGCTGTTGCTGCCGGGATATAAACGTATATAAAACAATAAATGCCATGACCAGAATGATATCCTTAAAATACCTCCTGGTATTTTTTTTAGTCTCCGCCTCGGCCCGCAGCTTTGCACAGTCTGCAGCGGCTGAAACGAAAATACAGGAAGCCATTAAAAAGTACGATGCTGTTGGCCTTTCGGTAGCGGTGGTGAAGAAAGGCAAGATTATTTATACGCATTCTTTTGGGCTGAAGGACATAGAAGGCAATACCCCGCTAAACGAAAACAGCTTGTTTAGAATAGCTTCCATTTCAAAATCATTTTCGGCCACGTCTGTAATGCAGCTTGTGGAAAAGGGGAAGCTCTCATTAGCTGATGACTTCAGCAAGCTTGTGGGCTTTAAAGTACGTAATCCTAAGTATCCCGAAACTGTGATCACCCTTAAAATGGTGATGTCGCACACATCAGGCATAAATGACAGCCAGGGATATTTTAACCTGGATGTGATCAACCCTGCTAAAAATCCGGATTGGACAAAATGCTATAACAGCTATGAGCCCGGCAAAGGTTATCAGTATTGCAACCTGAATTATAACATGATAGGTACGGTCATAGAAAACCTGGGAGGTGAACGGTTTGACCAGTATGTAAAACACCACATTCTTGACCCTCTGAAATTATATGGCGGATATTGTGTGGATTCCCTGGATAACAGCTTATTTACGACACTTTATGAATATGATACTGTTTCCAAAAAATTCACTGCTGCTCCAATGGCTTATGCGCCAAGAAGGGAAGAACTTAAAAATTATGTAATGGGTTACAGTACCCCGATACTATCGCCTACCGGGGGAATGAAGATTTCTGCCTCCGACCTGGCAAGGTACATGACCATGCACATGTATAAAGGGGAATACAATGGAGTAAGGGTCCTTTCAAAAAAGAGTGCTGTGACCATGCAAACCAAAATATCAGATGAGGAAGGGTATGGACTGGCCATACGCACTGTGGACAGCTTAATACCTGGTAAAATAATGAAAGGGCATACGGGCTCTGCTTATGGACTATTCAGTACCATGTTCTTTCAGCCGGATGAAAAATTCGGATTTGTGGTAATCACCAACGGATGCAGGGATACTTATACCAATGGCTTTAATGACTTGCTGGCCACTACAGTCAATATTCTTTATGACAACTTTATTAAATAAAAAAAGGGGTCTTAAACCCCTTTTTTACTTGTCATACTTGCCTTTTTAGCGGGCTGTGCCGTTTTAGCCGGAGCCTTTGCATTGGCAGGTTTTGGTGTAGCTTTCAGCTTTTTCTCCGGTTTCTCTTCTGTTTTTATTCCTTCTTGCTCTGATCCTGCCACAGCGGTTTCAGTAAACAACGGAAGATCTTTTAGCAGGTGGTACCAGCTTACGATCTTCTTCATGTCTGAAGTATATACTTTTTCACGGTCATGATCAGGGGCTACCTCTTCAAAGAACTTCTTTAAATCAGCTCCGTCTGATTTTGCATCAGGTACATCTCCCTTTACTGCGGCGATGTTTGTGAGTACATCCACCAGCTTAAGATCGTCTTCCTGACTGTAAACCGTAATGTCTTCTAAAGAAGCAAGTTTTGTGGTAGTAATGTTGGCCACAATTTTAACTTTTTGAGCATCAAGGCTCTCAAGTACGTATCCGCCTTTATTTTGACCTACCAACTTAAATAGGCCTGGTCTGCCAGATACCGCTACTATTCCTCTTAAATTCATATTAATCTTCTATTACTTCTATTCCTAAAACCCTGTCTCCTTGTCTGATATCGTCTACAATATCTACATTTTCTACGACTTTACCGAAACAGGTGTGATTTCTGTCCAGATGAGCAGTATTATCCCTGCTGTGGCAGATGAAAAATTGTGAGCCGCCTGTGTTTCTTCCGGCATGTGCCATAGAAAGCACACCGCGGTCATGATACTGGTTTTCCCCAGTCAGCTCACAATCAATTTTATAACCCGGACCGCCGGTACCTGCCAAATGTGCTTTTGCAGGATCCTTAGAATTCGGACATCCTCCCTGGATCATAAAATTAGGGATCACCCTGTGAAATGTAATGCCGTCATAAAATCCTTCAGCTGCCAGTTTTTTAAAATTAGCTACTGCTATTGGTGCATCCTGCTCGTAAAACTCGACAGTCATGTCACCTTTCTCTGTTTTAATTATTGCTTTGCTCATGGTATTTTTTTGTAAAAGGCCAAACTTAGTAAAACTGCGCTAGCATTCGTCAATATTTTTGAAAAAAAAACGTTTACTTAGTTATATTTACCACATAACGACACGACCTTGAAGAAAGTATTGCTCATCTGTTTATTGTTCACCATCACACTGACTGTCAAAGCTTCATCGATCCTGATCTATATGGACGAAGATCAGAAGAACCATTTGAAAGCTTATGGGATTGCTTACTGGAGTATCAATCAAACTGCTGATGTAAGCTGGTTGCTCAATTACAGAGGCGGGAGCTTTTTGATCGGCTACAATAAGACCATAGAAGATGAATGCAAAACCAGGGGTGTTTCTTACCAGGTGCTTGCGGACGGAAAAGTAACGGGTATCTTGAACGAGATCAGTGACCCGCAGGTGAATATGGAAATGGTAAAACTGGAAAAGGCACCGAAGATTGCGGTGTACTCCCCAAAAAGCAAACTTCCATGGGACGATGCGGTAACAATGGTACTCACTTATGCTGAAATCCCATATGATGTGATCTATGACGATGAGGTTTTGAAAGATAAACTGACGGGTTATGACTGGCTGCACCTTCATCATGAGGATTTTACAGGTCAGTACGGGCGGTTCTGGAGTTCATTCAGAAATGCGGCCTGGTACCGGGACGATGTAAAAAATCAGGAAGCGACCGCCAAAAAAAATGGATTTAAGAAAGTTTCGGAAATGAAACTTCAGGTGGCTAAAAGGATAAAGGAATTTTGCGTGGGTGGCGGCTTTCTCTTTGCCATGTGTTCGGGTACAGACAGCTTTGACATTGCCCTGAGTGCCGAAGGCGTAGACATCTGTGAAAGTATGTTTGATGGTGACGCCGCAGATCCCATGGCCCAGTCTAAAATTGACTTCAGCAAAACGCTTGCATTCAAAGATTTTAAACTGGACATCAATCCGGGCAACTATGAATTTTCGAATATTGATGTAACCCAGAACAGAACCCTGATCCAGTCCAGTGATTTTTTTACATTATTTGATTTTTCTGCCAAATGGGACCTCGTGCCTACAATGCTGACCCAAAACCACGATAAAGTGATAAAGGGGTTTATGGGTCAGACTACGGCTTTTAAAAAGAGCCTGGTAAAACCTAGTGTGACCGTACTGGGAGAAAATAAGGGCGCAGAAGAAGTGCGTTATCTGAATGGAGAAATCGGCAAAGGTCAGTTTACATTTTACGGAGGCCACGATCCTGAAGATTACCAGCACCAGGTTGGGGATCCGCCGACGGACCTGAACCTGCATCCAAATTCACCCGGTTACAGGCTGATATTAAATAATGTATTATTTGTGGCCGCCAAAAAGAAGCCTCAGAAGACCTAGATCTTTAATCGTAAAAATTCCAGCTGACTCCGAATTTCAGCAGCTGCCGGTCTTGCATTGGGTACCTGTCAACAGTATAATATCCTTTTGAGAAAAGGCCCTGGTTTACGTAGTCACATTTGACGAATATATTTGCCCTTCTTAAGCTGGCTTTGACCCAAACGTCGACAACGGGCTCGGTATTAAATGAATGGGTATTCTCTGCTAAAGGGATATAAAACTGCCCGGCTGCCGGAGAGTAAGCATATGCCTGGTAGGAAGTATTGTAGCGAAGATCGAATCCAATATTGGTCTTTAACACCTTAAAGAAGGTCTGATCAAGGTAAAAACTGTTGAAGGTATAAATCTCGGGCGTGCGGAGCTTACCCGGATTATCTGTTTTTTGATAGACTATGTAGCTGTCCAGATTGAACTTGCGATAGGTAAATTTCTTGCCCAGGGAAATTTTGAGCAGGTTGACGCTGCCGTCCAGTTGTGCTGGCAATATACCTTTGGCAATCTCGCCGTTCTCTGTAAAATACAGATAGTTGGTGATCAGGTAATATTCTGCCTTCGCATCGAGTTTTAGCGGTTCATTAAGATAGTTGAAAGAAAGGTTAATGGTCTTCGTTCGATCGAAACTATTCCCTTTTCCATCGCCGATCCAATTGTAATGGTTACCAAAATAACGGTTATAGATCTCTTCAGGGGATTTGTTTTGAAAGTATGAACCTAAAACAATACGCCCTACTGATTTGCTGAGCAGCACATTACTTTTGGCCTCGTAAAGAAAATCACCTGTATTCCTGCCCTGAAAGATCTGCTGAAGGTCCACATTCAGATCTATGCGGTTGCTAAACCTGTATCCGGCAGAACCGAGAAGAGTAACGTTCTGAAAGGTCGCGTTGTAATTGTAATATCTGCCCGTATCCCGGTAAAGCACGGACTGATTATATTTATAAAATTCATGCCTGATACCTGCATCCAGTTTCAGTTCGTTCTTGATGATGGTACTCGATTTGGCACGCAAAAAGAAACTGTATATAAATTCGTTTTGTATCCGGCGGTAGGAAGTGCTGTCATTGGTATATGCCGGATCTGATGCTCCTTGCGGAATTACAGAAAGGTCATCTGTCTCGTCTTTTTGAAAGTCGTAAGAATTGGCGTCATATTTCAATGTATAGGCAATTTTATTGGTAGGTAATATTTTTTGGGTGATCTCCTGTTCAGTACTGTCTATACGGCCTACGAAATAGGTTTGTTTGAGCATAAAGGAACTTTGACGATAGAGCCTTTTGGCACTGGTCAGCCTGATGGCTTCGGCCTGCCTGTCTGTCGCAATGGCGCTATTGTCCTCACTTTGATTACTTGATGAAAAAATTTCTTCATTATATATGGATCCATTTTCCTGGGCTTTTAGCGTATTAAAGACACCACTTGCCCATAAATTGTACCTTTTGCTCGGCGACTGGAACCAGGTAAACAGTGCCCCGTTCAGGTGATCACCACGCTGGCGCCGGTAAAAACCATTTGCCCCGATCCTGTTAAAATTGGCGCCTATATTCCAGTTGGGCTTGATGTTTTGGGAGTGGATAACTTTGAATACCTGCTCCACCTCTCCGGCGCTGACATAATAAAGACTGGTGAAGGGTGCCCGGGCCTGGTAATACCTGACATCTTCGTGTGTCATGGCATAAATATCGAGTGTATGAAAACCCGGGTCAAAACCAATGGTTTTTGATGGCTCAAAAAGTAGTGCCATTTGGGACAGACCGAGATTGCCTGTGCTGATCGTAGGCCTTTTGGGTTGTACCAGCACACTAAAGTTATGAAAACCAGTTAAGGTGGTATCCAATGCCAGCGTTTGAATGCTGTCCTTTGTAAGCCTCAGCGTGGTATACCTGATGAACCTGGAAGTAAAAATAATCGAATCTTTACCTTCTTCTTCCTGCTTTCGCAGTGAATCCAGTTCCTTATTTTCATTAACGGTAGTCTTTAAATCCTGAGCGAACAGTCTTCCGCTGCTAAGGATGGAAAGAAAGAAAAGGAATAGGACAATGTTTCTGCGCATTATAAGGTTGATATTAACTGGCTCAATATTTTTGTCATGTTTGGTTCTGCTGCACTTGCGGTCTCCAGTATTTCTTCGAGGCTTACCGGTTGAAGTATTTCGGGAAAACCTTCATCTGTAAGGACTGAAATTGCAAACACAGGTATACTCATGTGGTTGGCCACAATTACTTCCGGCACAGTACTCATTCCCACAGCATCGCCACCAATGATGCGCAGGTAATTGTATTCAGCTTTAGTTTCAAGATTTGGGCCTGTTACGGCAATGTAAACGCCTTTATGGCAATTAATGTTGTGATCTTTGGCAATATTTAACGCCGTTTCTATCAATTTTCTGCTATATGGCTGGCTCATGTCCGGAAATCTCGGCCCCATGTCCGAGTCATTACTCCCTCTCAACGGACTTTCGGGCTGCAGGTTGATGTGGTCACAAATGACCATGAGGTCTCCCTTTTTGAATTCAGGATTTAAAGATCCGGCAGCATTGGAGACAAAAAGATGTGCAATACCCAATGCTTTCATGGCCCTGATCGGGAAAGTGATCTGCTGCATGCTATAACCCTCGTAGTAATGCAACCTGCCCTGCATGGCCACTATTTTCTTTCCCTTAAGCTTGCCGAATATGAGCTTACCCGAATGGAATTCTAGTGTAGAGATCGGGAAATTCGGAATATTCGAATACATCAGGCTGTATTCTACTTCAATATCGCCGACAAGACCACCCAGCCCGGTACCCAGTACTATTCCTATCTCCGGCTGGAAATTATCTGTTTTTCGCTTTATATATTCAACGGTCTCGTGAAGTGCCTGAAACATAGTTTAAGATCTTTTGGTCAAAGGTAGCTTTATCTTCATGTTGCAAAGCTATTTTAACCGGTAAATAAAATACCGACAAATTTAAAAGTAATTCTTTTAATACGTTACTTCTCAAACGCTGTGCATCTTTTTCAGTGGTAATGATCAATTTATCCGCTGAAGGGTCTTGATTGAACGTACTGATTAGCCTTTTAATGTCCTGCGGTTTGAAATTGTAATGGTCCGAATAATCGTAATGACAGATTTTCTGACTATACTGCCCAAGGTAGGCTACCAGGGGCCGGGGGTTGGCAATGCCGGTGAGCAGGAAGATGGTTGTATCCGCAGAAATGTCCTGTAAAGGTTTTACCTCAGCTGACAGCAAATGAACAAGCTGACCATAGGCAAGTCCGGAAAAAAACAAGTTCTCTTTTGCCTCGTCGTTAAATTTGCGCCCGCATTGTAGCCTTTGTCCGGGAGCGGTTTCCAAAGGAGCCTTTGTTACCAGCAAAGCATTTGCTCTTTTATACCCGAAAAATGGTTCTCGTAAATTGCCAGCCGGCAAAAGAAACTGCCAGCTCAGCAGTTTTTGGAATTCGAAAAGCAGAATACTAAATCCGGGTTTTACAGCCCGGTGCTGAAAGGCATCATCGAGGATGACCAGGTCATGATCTGCTTTAAGCAGATCAATGCCCTTGACCCTGTCTTCACAAACCGCAACGGTAACCCTAGGAAATTTGGTATAAAACTGCATGGGTTCATCACCAATGGTCTCTGCAGTGGCGGTTTGGTCTGCAACAATAAACCCTTTGGTATTGCGGCCATAGCCTCTGCTGAGTATGGCAATGCGTTTATCATCCAGTAAGCTGACCAGGTATTCCGTTACCGGGGTTTTGCCCGAGCCGCCTACGACGAGGTTGCCGACACATATGACAGGAATTTCAAAGCGAACGGATTTGAATATGCCGGTGTCATATAGTATATTCCTCACCAGGACAACTATCCCATATAGGACTGAAAACGGAAGTAACAATAACCGCAGGTATTTTATCATGAGCAGGACTCAAAAATAACAATAAAATAATTACTTATCTTTGCCAAAACAATTATTCATAACATGCTTAAAGGATTTTTTAACGTACCTGTCCCGGTTAATGAGCCTATTTTGGCTTACGCTCCGGGGAGTAAAGAACGTGAACTTTTGAGGGCAGCGATAGCCGATGCCCGTTCCAAACAAATTGACATGCCAATGTTTATAGGCGGTAAGGAAGTGCATACCGACAATAAAGGTATTACTACTCCTCCGCATGATCATCAGCATGTGCTCGGTAAATACAGCAAGGGTAACAAAACCCATATATTACAGGCAATTGATGCAGCGTTAGCGGCCAAGACTGACTGGGAAAATCTTGCATGGGAACATCGGGCAGCGATATTTCTAAAAGCAGCGGATCTTATCGCGGGACCTTATCGCTATAAACTGAATGCGGCGACAATGCTTGGCCAGAGTAAAAATGCTTACCAGGCAGAGATTGACTCTGCATGTGAGCTGATCGATTTCCTGCGTTTCAACGTGAGCTATATGTGTGACATTTACAAGCAGCAGCCTCCCGTTTCACCAAAAGGTTCATGGAACCGCGTGGAACAGCGTCCGCTGGAAGGCTTTGTGTTTGCGCTTACACCTTTTAACTTTACCGCCATAGCAGGAAACCTGCCAACCTCTGCCGCAATGATGGGCAATGTGGTCGTATGGAAACCTGCAAATACACAGATCTTTGCTGCCAATGTACTGATGCAGATCTTTAAAGAAGCAGGTTTGCCGGATGGAGTGATTAACCTGGTCTATGTATCCGGTCCTGATGCCGGTGACGTGATCTTTAGTCACCCTGATTTTGCAGGAATCCATTTCACAGGCTCTACAGGAGTATTTCAGAACATCTGGAAAACCATTGGCAACAACATCCATAAGTTTAAAACCTATCCGCGTATAGTTGGTGAGACTGGCGGCAAGGACTTTATCCTGGTACATGGTTCAGCTGACGCGGAAGCATCCAGCACGGCTATCATTCGGGGCGCTTTTGAATACCAGGGACAGAAGTGTTCTGCTGCCTCACGCGTTTATATCGCAAAGAGCATATGGCCTAAGATAAAAGCGTTCATGCAACGCGACCTGGCTACCTTTAAAATGGGCGGAACTGAAGATTTCAGCAATTTTATCAATGCTGTTATTGATGAGAATTCTTTTGATAAACTGGCCAAATATATAGATGAAGCAAAAAAAGATGCTTCAGTGGAAATTATTGCTGGCGGAGGTTATGACAAATCTAAAGGATATTTTATCGAACCAACTGTTCTTGTCGTTAAAGACCCGATGTATACCACTATGTGCGAGGAACTTTTCGGCCCCGTTTTAACAGTTTATATCTACGATGATGCAGATTTTGATCAGGTATTGGATATTGTTGACTCAACTTCTATCTATGCCCTGACAGGTGCCTTTATTGCTCAGGACCGTTATGCCATTGAGAAAGCAACCCATCGTTTGAGAAATGCGGCCGGCAACTTTTACATCAATGATAAGTGTACGGGAGCGGTAGTAGGCCAGCAGCCATTTGGCGGGGCCAGAGGTTCTGGGACAAATGACAAAGCAGGTTCTATGATCAATCTTCTGCGCTGGGTTTCTCCACGTGCCATCAAAGAAACTTTTGATCCGCCTAAAGATTACAGGTATCCTTTTTTGGTGGAGGATTAAATACAAAAATGAGACAATAAAAAACTCCCGGCGATATCGCCGGGAGTTTTTTCATTTGGATACTATATTATTTTCCAGCCTGCATTTTAAACACCGGCGATACATCATCCGCGTTTGAGGCACTAACATTTAAGTCTTTAATCAAACCCGTAGACAAACTATAAACCCATGCATTCACGGAAAGTTCCTGCCCGGCTGCCCATGCATTTTGCACGATGGATGTACTCATGATATTTGCGGCCCCTTCTATTGCATTGAGCTCCACCAATCGGTCAGATTTCCTCTGGGGATCTTTAATGGTTGACATTTCACGTTCATGCATACGGTAAACATCTTTAATATTCCTCAGCCAGTTGTCAATCAGACCTACCTGTTTGTCTCCCAGGGCCGCATTTACACCACCGCAGCCATAATGACCGCAGACTATGATGTGTTTTACCTTGAGTACGTTCACTGAATAATCCAGTACGCTCAGCAGGTTCATATCAGTATGGGTAACCACATTGGCAATGTTTCGATGTACAAAGATATCACCAGGCATGGTATTGGTGATCTGGTTGGCCGGGACCCGGCTGTCTGAACATCCGATCCACAGTACTGGTGGTGTCTGACCGGCAGATAACCTCTTAAAGAAATCGGGATCTTCCTTCAGGGTATTTGCTACCCAGTCTTTATTTCCCTGCAATAATCCTTCGTATGTAATTTGATCTGTATGTTGTTTTTCTAATTTTGCGCACATAATAATTTAATTATTAATTTCTTCAATAGATTTACTGTTCAGCCTTGGCACAGTATACTGTTTTTTTATGTCTTCTAAGGTCACGATAATCCCTTTAGTATAAGCATTGTGCTTATAATTAAAGATAGTTTCCAGCACGTCCGGATCTATATACCGGGAGTTTGAGCCATCAATGATGACATTGGTTTCTTTAGGAATTTTGGTCAGTACGACCTGAATGGCGGCTTTGTTTAAGAAAGATACTTCTTCCGCCAGTTTGATCCTGATGTTCTTCTTATCACCATCTTCCTGTATCTTGTAAAAGAAAGGATTCCGCATGTTGGTGCGTAACAAGTAGAATATAGAAAACAGCATACCAACGGCGACGCCCTTCAAGAGATCGGTAAGCAGTACGGCAACAATGGTAATGACAAATGGAATGAACTGATCCCATCCTTTATGATACATGTGCTTAAATAAAGCGACGCGTGTAAGTTTATAACCTGTAACCAAGAGTATTGCAGCTAAACATGCCAAAGGTATCATATTTATCAGACCTGGGATAAATAATAAAGATAAAAGTAACCAGCACCCGTGGAAAATAGCTGACATTTTGGTTCTGCCGCCCGCATTTACGTTGGCTGAACTGCGCACTATAACAGAGGTCATGGGCATACCGCCGATCAGACCGCTCACAATATTACCTGTTCCCTGTGCCATCAGTTCGCGGTTAGTCGGCGAAACCCTTTTAATCGGATCTATTTTATCAACCGCTTCAATACTCAATAAGGTTTCTAAACTGGCCACTACGGCTATTGTCGCAGCAACAACCCAAACTTTACCATTACCTATTTGAGAAAAGTCGGGTGTCGTAAACAAGCCCATAAATTCTAACCAGCCATTGACAACGGGTATTTCTACCATATGTTTGGCTTCAAGGGCATATGGCGTATTCTGGAACAATAAACTCAGGGAAATTCCTAAAATCACTACCATCAATGGTGCCGGAATAACACTTAACTTCTTAAATTTTGGCCAAATGAGCAAAATCGCAATGGACAGGGCGCTGATGACAATCGCCGCCAGCCCGAAATGGTTTGCAGCATTGCTGATTGCAGAAAAAGTATTTCTGTCATCTCCCTGCAAAAAGCTCTCATCACCAAAAAAATCTGAATCGACGCCAAGTGCATGGGGCAGCTGTTTGAGGATCAGTGTAAGCCCGATAGCTGCAAGCATTCCCTCGATCACGCTGGAAGGAAAATAGTTGCCTATAGTACCTCCCTTTAACAATCCCAATAAAAGTTGTATGACTCCCGCCAGAACAACCGCCAATAAAAAAGTCTGGTAACCGCCCAGGGTACCTATTGCCCCCAGCACTATGGCAGTTAGTCCGGCTGCTGGTCCGCTGACACTCAGTTGAGACCCGCTAAAACTGGCTACCACTGTGCCGCCTATTACTCCGGTAATAATTCCGGCAAATAACGGGGCACCTGAGGCAAGGGCTATACCCAGACACAATGGCAAGGCCACTAAAAAAACGACGATACTGGCTGGCAGATCACGCTTTAAATTCTTTTTTAATATATATTTCTTCACTTCCAGTCTCGAAAAGACTGAGTTCCCACTTTGCATAAAACTATGTTTTAATGTTTTCAACTAATTCCTAAAATGCATACCTGTCCCATGCGGGTGGTTTATGCCTGATGAATTAGCAGCGGTTAGGAGGGGGTGTAGGTACGGAAGGGTGATAGGGATCGACGTACCGCTTAAAATGGTCTATAAAGCTGTTGCTCATCCCAACCTGGGTTAAGGTCGTTGTAAAGCAATAATCGTAATGGAAATCGACCTTGTAATCGCAAAGTTTTACCTTTGTCTTGCCGGCGTCGCCGTCAGCACTGTGCTCCAGCTCAATTTGCATGATCACAGAATTCATAATTTCCTTGTCGATGTGACTAAAAAATACAGGCGCACCGGAAATCATCATCTTTGCCAAAAAGACATTTAAGAAGATCATGACAATAAGTATGCGGTATTTCCTAAGGAACATTGTATTTCTATTTTTTGTCACACACTCCAAAAATAGCTCCAAAGCTTAGAAATTAGCAAATTCTCCTGTAATAAAAATGTAATTTAGTTGTTGCAGGATATTTTCTCCTGTTTAAATAAAGAGAACCTTTATGAGATAATGCGCCAATTACAGTAATTTTGCCGTAACAACTAAATATGAAAAAAACAGTACTAGCCGTTATATTTCTTTATCCGTTTCTACTATTGGCACAAAGTAATAATGCCCCTTCAACTTATGACACGCATGAGATTGCGATAACAGGGTACCTGCAAACCCAGTATCAAAGAGCTCAGTCAGAAGGCATTTTATCCTTCTCAGGCGGTGATTTTGGCAAAAACTCGAAAGACCGCTTTATGATCAGAAGAGGCAGATTAAAAATTGACAGAGCGGATAAATACTCAAGTATTGTATTTCAAATTGATGCGACCCAGAATGGGATCCAGCTAATGGATGCCTTCATCCAGTTCCATAGGCCGGATTCTAAAGTGCTGATATTTACTGCCGGCTTGTTTAACCGCCCTTTTGGACACGCCATAGTTTATTCGTCGGGATACCGTGATTTTCCGGAAAGGGCCAGGATATTTCAAACACTGATGCCCAGGGAACGTGATATTGGGGCGATGATCACTCTGCGGCCGGAAGGCAAGTTTAAATTCCTGACTGCAGAGGTAGGTGTAATCAATGGAAGTGGATATAACGCACGTGATTATGACTCAGGAAAGGACATTGTAGGCAACCTGGGGCTTAAATTTGACAGTCTGGCCAATAGAAAACTTCACAT
Organism: Pedobacter sp.; assembly: GCF_035317785.1. Lineage (GTDB taxonomy): Bacteria > Bacteroidota > Bacteroidia > Sphingobacteriales > Sphingobacteriaceae > Pedobacter. The sequence goes on from NZ_DATHGC010000246.1 coordinate 23,086, forward strand.
TGGATTTGGAGGCTCAATATATAAAGGATCAGTCCGCAGTGATACAGAAACCTATTTTTCTTATGAAGGAAACGGTTATATAAACCATACTGATTCTGCAAACATCGACTGGAATGCCAGGCGTGATTATTATGGTGCGAATCTGCAGTTGCAGTACGACAACAGTTTTGGAGCAACAACATTCAAAGCGGAGTATATTGAGGGAACACAGCCAGGAGTTGCAGCTTCCTCCTCGGTAAATGGTCCCGCAGCCAGCACCAGCTTCGCGGCGCAGCCTGCCACAGATCTGTACCTGAGAACTTTCCGGGGTTATTATCTCTGGCTGACCCAAAAGATTGCCAAAACAAAATTTACGGCAATAGCGGCATACGACGTGTATGATCCCAACAAAAAGATAAGCGGGGCGGAAATAGGGGTGGCTGACAATACTACGGCAGGTGACATCAAGTTCAGTACATTTGGTTACGGGTTTACCTATACGATCAACCCCCGGCTAAAACTAACTGTATATAATGAGCATGTGACTAATGACGCAACACAATTGCCAAAGTATACCGCCGATCTGAAAGATGATGTTTTCACAACCAGGCTTCAATACCGCTGGTAAATTATTTAAAGTTTTCAATAATGAGGAATAAAATAGAGCAGCTTCAGGACAAAATTAAAATGGCTCACGCCGGCGGCGGTGCTGAAAGGATTGCGGCCCAGCACAAAAAAGGCAAACTCACGGCACGCGAACGCATCCATTTTTTATTGGATGAGAATTCTTTCGAAGAGATCGGCATGATGGTGACCCACCGCAGTACAGACTTTGGGATGGAGCGTGAAAAATATCTGGGTGACGGTGTCGTGACGGGCTATGGAAATATCAACGGCCGTTTGGTTTATGTTTTTTCACAAGATTTCACCGTATTCGGAGGCTCTCTTTCCGAAACTCATGCAGAAAAGATTTGCCGGATCATGGAAATGGCCATGAAAAACGGGGCTCCTGTGGTCGGACTCAATGACAGTGGTGGTGCGAGGATTCAGGAGGGGGTTGTTTCACTGGGTGGTTATGCCGATATATTTTATAGAAATGTTCAGGCGTCAGGCGTTATTCCTCAATTGTCAGCAATAATGGGACCCTGTGCAGGCGGAGCAGTTTACTCACCTTCCATTACTGATTTCATCCTGATGGTGGAACATACCTCGTATATGTTTGTAACCGGACCAAACGTGGTTAAAACAGTGACGCACGAGGAAGTGAGTTCGGAGGACCTCGGGGGTGCGTCTGCACATGCAACGAAATCTGGCGTGACACATTTTGCCTGCGCAAATGAGATGGATGCCATAAACCATGTAAAAAAACTTTTGAGCTACATGCCTCAGAACTGCGAGGAAATACCATCTCCGCTTCCGTATACGGCATCTGATGAAACCAGGCCTGCATTGAATGTAATGATGCCGGAAAATGCCAATCAGCCTTATGATGTGAGAGAAGTGATTGCTGAAATTGCAGATGCTGATAGCTTCCTGGAAGTGCATAAGAATTTTGCAGAAAATATAGTAGTTGGTTTTGCCCGTCTAGCTGGCCGGAGCATTGGTATTGTTGCCAATCAGCCCGCCTATCTTGCTGGCGTACTTGACAATAATGCCTCGATAAAGTCTGCAAGATTCGTTCGTTTCTGTGACTGTTTTAATATACCGCTATTGGTTTTGGAAGATGTACCAGGATTTTTGCCGGGTACGGACCAGGAATGGAATGGCATCATCACAAATGGAGCTAAATTGCTATATGCCTTCTGTGAAGCAACAGTCCCACGCATTACTGTTATTACCCGTAAGGCCTATGGCGGCGCCTATGATGTAATGAATTCAAAACATATAGGAGCCGATCTGAATTATGCGTGGCCCACTGCTGAAATTGCGGTAATGGGCGCTAAAGGGGCCGCAGAGATTATTTTTAAAAAGGAAATTACCGCTGCCGAACATCCGCAGGAAAAATGGCTGGAGAAAGAAAAATTGTATTCTGACATATTTGCCAATCCTTACCGCGCAGCGGAAAGGGGTTTTGTAGATGAAGTGATCGAACCAGCCCAAACCAGGAATAAACTGATAAAAGCTTTCAAAATGCTGGAAAATAAAGCGGTTAGCCTTCCCAGGAAAAAACACGGAAATATCCCTTTATAATGAAATTAAGTCGTACGGATATTTTACTAATGGCTTTCTGCACAGGCCTCATCGTCGCGAACATTTACTACTGCCAGCCTCTGGTGATCCTTGTCGCCAGGGAATTCGGCCTGACGGAGAGCCATGCCGGTAAGATCAGCTATCTGACTCAGGCCGGTTATGCACTTGGTCTGTTTTTAATTGTCCCCCTGGGGGATATGTTTGAGCGCCGCAAACAAATCCTAATCATAACCTCCTTCGCTGTTGCAGCTTTATTGCTCGCTGCCCTTTCACAAACCTTTCTGTTGTTACAAATCGCCTGTGTATTGATTGGAGCAAGTTCCATTATCCCCCAGCTTATTTTACCAATGGCGGCGAACCTCAGCTCCGACGAAAAGCGGGGATCTACAATCGGGATCATTATGAGCGGTCTGCTGATCGGCATTCTGGCCTCAAGGAGTATAAGCGGCAGCGTAGGTTTTTTATGGGGTTGGCGAACCATGTATTTCATCGCTGCCGGCATTTGCTCACTGCTTTTGTTCTTGATGGCCAGGCGTTTTCCACAAAGTAAACCCACATTTAATGGTACTTATAAGGCACTCATGCTGTCTATGTGGTATTACATAAAAACACAGCCCGTTTTGCGCGAAGCTTCAATCATCAATTTCTTGGCCTTTGCCATTTTAAGTGCATTTTGGACAACGATGGTATTGTTCCTTGCCAACCCCCCTTTCAGTTTTCAAACCTTACAGATTGGGTTATTTGGTATTGCAGGTGCCGCAGGTGCACTTGCCGCCCCCCTGGTGGGGAAGCTGAGCAGTGGCATGAACCCGCGCCGAAATTTGCTTATAGGCCTGATTCTGCAATTGGTCAGCATTGCTGCATTTTATTTTACAGGAAGTCATTTATATCTTTTTGTCGCTGGCATTATTTTGATTGATATTGGTCAGCAGGCCATCCATGTAACTAACCAGACCCGGATTTACACCCTGGTACCGGAAGCACGGAACCGCCTGAATACCATATTTATGTCCGTTAGCTTTGTCGGTGCATCAATTGGCTCCGCATTGGGTTTATGGTTATGGGATAAAGGCCAATGGCCATTGTTTTGTCTTGGCATTGCTTTGGTTGTGATACTGAATATTTTTATATACAACTTTTATAGCAACAAAATTAAAGGTTAGCTATGCAGCAAGTGCAGATTGAACAGATCAGATTTGATTTAACCTGGCACATCAGGCATGAGGTGATGTATCCTGATTTGCCCTTTGACGCCATCAAACTGGATAATGATGTCAATGGCGTACATTTTGGATTATACACAAATGATCAGCTAACCGCGGTAGTGTCCTTATTTAACGTGGGCCCGGTTTACCAGTTCAGAAAGCTTGCAACCAGGGTTGGTGCACAGGGCAAAGGGTACGGCACGCTTTTGCTAAAACATATCATCAGCTATGTTAAGGATATAGGCGCCGAAAAATTATGGTGTAACGCCAGGGTTTCGGCCGCGGGTTTTTACAGCAAATTCGGTTTTAAAGAAACAGACCGGCAGTCGCGGAGCAATGGCATCGACTTTGTCATTATGGAGTTACAACTTAATAATTAACTTTAGGCTCAATTCCTGATTTATATATTTGCTTACAATAAAAACAGAATAATGGCTAAAAAGAAAGAAGACAAGCGGGATCATGTTGTTGTGGTCACTAAAAAATCACTCCGGTTTTTTGAAGAATATATCAATAATCCATCTCCAACCGGCTTCGAATATCCGGGCCAAAAGTTATGGCTGGATTATTTAAAACCTTATATCGATGAAAGCTTTATCGACAACTATGGCACAGCCGTAGGTGTAATTAATCCTAAAGCTGAATTTAAAGTTGTTATTGAAGCTCACGCCGATGAAATTTCATGGTTTGTAAATTATATTACTAATGACGGCCTTATTTATGTGATCCGTAATGGAGGTTCTGATCATCAGATAGCACCTTCTAAACGGGTGAATATTCACACTGACAAAGGAATGATAAAAGCTGTATTCGGATGGCCGGCCATACATACCCGCGGCGCCGGGGAAAAAGAAGAAGCCCCAGCACTAAAAAATATTTTCCTTGACTGTGGTTGCACCAGCAAAGAAGAGGTGGAGAATCTTGGTGTCCATGTAGGCTGCGTAATTACCTACGAAGACGAGTTTATGGTTTTGAACGATCGTTACTATGTGGGCAGGGCCTTAGACAACAGGGCCGGTGGTTTTATGATCGCAGAAGTGGCGCGCCTGCTTCAGGAAAACAAAAAGAAACTGCCTTTCGGCTTGTATATTGTTAACTCAGTGCAGGAAGAAATCGGGTTACGTGGTGCTGAAATGATTGCCGACAGGATTAAACCGCACGTGGCAATCATTACCGATGTTACACACGACACCACAACCCCGATGATCAATAAAATTACACAGGGTGACCTGGCCTGCGGTAAAGGTCCGGTTGTTTCTTACGCACCGGCAGTACAGACCAATCTGAACAAATTGCTGATCGAAACAGCAGAAAAGAACAAAATTCCTTTCCAGCGCCAGGCATCATCCCGGTCAACAGGAACAGATACGGATGCTTTCGCCTACTCAAATGGCGGGGTTCCTTCTGCATTGATTTCCTTGCCCCTGCGCTATATGCACACGACTGTTGAAATGATCCACAAGGAAGATGTAGACAATGTGATCAGTCTAATCTATCATTCCCTGTTAAACATTAAAAAAGATCACGATTTCAGGTATTCTAAATAATCACCTATATTTTACCATATTGGTGACAAAAAATGTTTTCTTATGAGCGATCAATCAGCAAAATTTATAGAAAAAATTAAAGACTCTTATCAACTGACAGATCCTCATATTTATTTGGGTGCAGGTATTTTAGATGGCAAGGTATTGGCCGAAGCTGAAGTAAACCTGTCGCTCCATATGATGAACAGGCACGGTTTGGTGGCCGGTGCAACAGGTACCGGAAAAACCCGTACCCTGCAGTTACTTGCTGAACAATTGTCTGATGCTGGTGTTCCCGTATTTATGCTGGACGTAAAGGGTGATTTGTCCGGATTAAACCAGGCCGGTCCAGTCAATCCTAAAATTGAGGATAGGGCCAGCCAATTAAACAAACTCTTTACCCCAGCCGGCTTTCCGGTTGAACTCTATTCTCTGTCGGGTAAGCTTGGGGCACAAATGCGTGCTACCGTTTTGGAATTCGGACCTATCCTGCTGGCAAAGATTCTCGACCTGAACGACACACAAGCTGGAGTGCTGGCAGTTATCTTTAAATATGCAGATGACAATAAGATGCCGGTCATCGACCTTAACGACCTTAAAAAATTGGTCTCTTATCTGGCCGAAGAAGAAGGTGCCGAAGAGATCAAAAGCACATACGGAAAAATATCAACTGCTACTTCAGGTACCATTCTAAGAAAAATTGTTGCCATTGAACAGCAAGGTTTAGGTGCCATGTTTGGTGAGCGTTCATTTGACATTGAAGATCTTTTTGTGAAAGTTGACGGCAAAGGCATGATCAGCTTGCTAAATATCTCAGATGTTCAGAATCAGCCTGTTTTATACTCTACTTATCTGCTAAGTCTGCTCGCAGAAATATTTTACAGCATGCCGGAGGCCGGCGACCTGGACAAGCCTAAGCTGGTGTTCTTTTTTGACGAAGCACATCTGCTTTTCAGAAATTCTTCAAAGGCATTCTTAGAGCAAATTGAAACCATTATCCGGTTAATCCGCTCTAAAGGAATTGGTGTATTCTTTTGTACACAGGCGCCAACGGATGTGCCGGAGAGTGTCTTATCTCAGTTGGGCAACCGAATACAACATGCTTTAAGGGTATTTACGCCAAATGATGTCGATGCCATGAAAAAAACAGTGAATACCTATCCAAGGTCTGATTTTTATAAGATCGACCAGATCCTGACTTCACTGGGCACCGGACAGGCCTTAATCACAGTTTTGAACGAAAAAGGCATTCCAACAGAAGTTGCAGCAACTATGCTTACCCCGCCGAGAGCCATTATGGGGTCGCTAACGACAGCAGATTATAACGCCCTTGTCCAATCGAGTGCCATAGCCACAAAATATCAGGAAACCATTGATCCCGAAAGTGCTTACGAAATACTCACGAAACGAGTTAATGATAGATTGTCAGAACAGGAAGAACAAAATCAGGCTGAAGTGATAGAAGCACCCACCAAAGGCGAAAAAAGCCTCATCGAAAAGGTAATGGGCGCTACAATTACAAGGCAGATCGGCAAAGAAATCGTACGTGGCTTATTTGGCATGCTTACAGGTAAAAAACCCAGAAACAGCGGAGGTAAAGGTATATTTGGATTTTAAATAAAAACTATCTTTACCTAAATCAAAAAATGTATTTTAGCTCCATAAAATATTTACTGTTTACATTGATTATTAATCTATTCATTATTTTTATTGGATGAAACCTACCTTACTAATATTAGCTGCCGGTATGGCAAGCCGCTACGGCAGTATGAAACAAATTGATGGCTTCGGCCCCAACGGCGAGACCATTATTGATTATTCTATTTATGACGCTATAAAAGCTGGCTTTGGCAAAGTGGTCTTCATCATTAAAGAAGAATTTGTAGACAATTTTAAGGCCATATTTGAACCTAAGCTGAGTGGTAAAATTGAAACCGACTATGTATTCCAAAACTTCGACTTAAAGCAATTTGGTATCGAAGAAGAAATCTATCGCGAAAAACCATGGGGAACTGCCCACGCAATCCTTTCTGCAAGAAAAGTAATCAAAGAACCATTTTGTGTAATCAACGCCGATGATTATTATGGTTTTGATGCATTCAAGAAAATGGTCGATTTCTTAAATGCAGAGGCTTCCGACAGCAATTATTCTATAATCGGCTATCAAATCGGAAAAACGTTATCCGACTTTGGTTCTGTTTCCCGCGGTGTCTGCAAAACAAATGAGGCTGGATATTTAGAAGAGATCACTGAACGCACCCAGGTTTATAAAAAAGGTGATGCTATTGTTTACGAGGAAAATGGGGTTGAGTATCCTTTAGATTTCGAAACGCCTGTTTCTATGAATTTCTGGGGCTTTACTCCCGCTGTCTTTAAACTGACTGAAGATCTGTTCAGGATCTTTGCATTGGAAAATAAGGGAAAGCCAAAAGCTGAATTTTTTATCCCGCTGATAGGCGAAAATCTTGTTAAAACAGATACTGCATCTTTTAAAGTAATTCCTACAGCCAATCAATGGTTTGGAGTAACTTACAAAGAAGATAAACCTTTTGTTCAGGACAGCATAGATCAGCTTGTAAAAGACGGCACGTATCCGGAAAATCTTTGGAATTAAAGTTCTAAAACGATTGATAAAAAGAAGGCCCCGGGTAATATACCCGGGGCCTTCTTTTTATCAATTTAAGGACGACTATTTTTTGTCGTCTTTTACTTCTTCAAAGTCTACGTCGGTAACATTATCACCACCATCATTTGCTTGTCCGCCATTGGCAGCCGCTCCTTCTGGTTGTCCGGCTCCGGCTTCCTGACCAGCTTTATACATTTCTTCAGAAGCAGCATTCCATGCATTTTGCAATTCTTCCTGAGCTGCGTCAATATCTGCAAAATTTCTTGCAGCATGTGCATCCTTAAGTTTCTTCAAACCTGCTTCTATAGGTGCTTTTTTATCTTCAGTGATTTTCTCGCCAAATTCTTTAAGCTGTTTCTCTGTTGAGAAGATTAAAGCATCAGCACTGTTGATCTTTTCAGCTTCTTCCTTAGCTGCTTTATCTGACTCAGCATTTTTCTCTGCCTCTTCTTTCATTCTTTTGATCTCTTCATCAGTCAAACCAGACGAAGCTTCGATACGAATTTTTTGCTCTTTACCAGTAGCTTTATCTTTAGCACTTACGTGCAAGATACCATTTGCATCAATATCAAAGGCTACTTCTACCTGAGGAACACCTCTAGGAGCCGGTGGAATTCCATCAAGGATAAAACGTCCAATCGTGCGATTCTGAGCCGCCATAGGACGCTCACCTTGTAATATGTGAATCTCAACCGAAGGCTGATTATCAGCAGCTGTAGAGAAAGTCTCTGCTTTTTTAGAAGGGATTGTCGTATTTGCTTCAATTAACTTAGTCATTACACCACCCATAGTTTCAATACCTAAAGAAAGAGGGGTAACATCCAGTAACAATACATCTTTTACTTCGCCAGTCAATACGCCACCTTGAATTGCAGCACCAATAGCAACTACCTCATCCGGGTTTACTCCTTTAGAAGGCTCTTTACCAAAAAATGCTTTAACTGCTTCCTGAATTGCAGGTATACGGGTTGAACCACCGACAAGAATGATTTCATCAATATCACTGGTTTTCAAACCTGCGTTTTTCAAGGCCGATTTACAAGGATCAATTGTACGCTTAATTAAATCAGCGGCCAATTGCTCAAATTTAGCACGGCTCAATGTTCTAACCAGGTGTTTCGGTCCGGTCGCATCAGCAGTAATATAAGGCAAATTGATCTCTGTTGAAGTTGTGCTTGACAATTCAATTTTAGCTTTCTCAGCAGCCTCTTTTAAACGCTGTAATGCCATTGGATCCTGATGCAGGTCCATGCCATTTTCGCTTTTAAACTCCACTGCCAGCCATTCAATAATGATATGGTCAAAATCATCTCCACCTAAATGGGTATCACCATCGGTTGATTTTACCTCAAACACGCCATCCCCTAATTCTAATACCGAAACATCATGTGTACCACCGCCGCAGTCAAACACAACGATTTTCATGTCCTTGTGAGCTTTGTCAAGGCCATAAGCCAAAGCAGCTGCTGTTGGTTCGTTAATGATCCGTTTAACGGTTAAACCAGCAATCTCGCCAGCTTCTTTTGTTGCCTGACGCTGAGCGTCATTAAAATATGCAGGAACGGTAATTACCGCTTCTGTTACTTCATGCCCCAAAAAGTCTTCAGCAGTTTTCTTCATCTTCTGCAAGATCATTGCCGATATCTCCTGAGGAGTGTATTTCCGGTCATCAATTTCTACACGCGGTGTGTTATTATCACCTTTAACTACCTTGTAAGGCACACGTGACGCTTCTTTAGAGACTTCAGCAAAGCTGCTTCCCATAAAGCGTTTAATTGAAGATATTGTTTTTGTTGGATTAGTGATCGCCTGGCGTTTTGCCGGCTCACCAACTTTACGCTCACCATTTTCTGCAAAAGCAACAATGGATGGCGTAGTACGCTTACCCTCACTGTTGGCTATAACTACAGGTTCGTTACCTTCCATTACGGCTACGCAAGAGTTTGTTGTTCCTAAGTCTATACCAATAATTTTTGACATGCTATTTATCTCTATTTATGTTATGAAATCCTTTTATTGATATCTGTTTAACAAGCAATGTGCCAATTGAGTTTTGGCAGAAAATCACACCCGGTAATAATAATTAAAGAAATTTATGGCGGAAAGCTGTTACAAAAATGTGACAGTATGACAGAGACAACGTTTACACCAGCTGTTCCTGTTCCAAAAGCCTTTCCAAATGATGATAGCCGATGCCGAAATATGCTTTCGTTTCCGCAATCCTCTGTTTTATTTCCAGTTTTTTAGTCTCCCGGATTTTATTGCTTTCCTGATTAATTGGTTTAATGCCTACAACCAGGACATTTTTGGGAGTGTGCGCATCAGATATAAACTCGAAAACCTTTGTCTTATAGCCGAAATACTCCAGTATCAGTGCTCTAATTCCGTCAGTTACCATTTCCGCCTGCCGCTCCATAAATATTCCATATTTCGTCAGCACAGACATTTCATTTTTAATCTTGTTCCTTTCCATTTCGCGCCTGATTTGTTTATGGCAACATGGGGCCACTACAATTAACTTGGCAGCGGCTTTAATGCCTTTAAATATGGCATCATCTGTAGCTGTATCACAAGCATGAAGGGCAATTAGTAAATCAATATTCGAAACATCATAATTTTCTATAGTTCCCTGAACAAAATCCAGTTGCTTGAATCCCGATTGCTTGGCAATAGCATTACACAAGCCGACCAAGTCTTCCTTATACTCAACTCCGGTAACTTTAACTTGTTCAGCCAAAACCTGATAGAGATAATCATAAAGTGCAAAAGTAAGATACCCCTTACCCGACCCCATGTCCACCACCTGTTTGATACTTCCTGCCGGAAATTCTTTAATCAAGCTATTTAAAATTTCGATGTATTGATTAATCTGCCTGTATTTATCCTGAGCATTCTTAAAAACGTTTCCTTCGGAATCAGTTAGTTTCAGCTCAACTAAATAGGGCTTTCCAACTGGTTGAATCAATCGTTTCTTTTCCTTATTGTGTGACAAATTTGGCTTAAGTACTTTACTCAGCATTTGCTCCCGCACAGAGACCAGCTGCTTTTTACCATGTTCCAGAATAACCTCTTTTTCTGTAGTAAATAGTGTTGCCACTTTGAAATCATTACTTGTAAAATGACCAATCAGGTTGATCCCCTCATCTATCGAAAGATTCTTAATAATATCACGTGTCTTGTAACGATAAGTAAACGACAGCATATCTGTTCTTTTGATCTTTACTTTCCTAACATAAATGTTCTTTAATTCCTTCTCATTTCCCTGATAATTACCAAGGGAAATTTTAACAAATACATTAGAGGAAATACTTTCAGCCAGCTGATCTTTGAACTGCTGTAAATGGAGTTGATTGGACATAAATTTGATTACCTTACAAAGATACCCATTTAGAAAAGGAATAGTAAATTAGCTTTATGGAATCCCTTTTTTTTGTTGCCATCCTACCGCCTCCGGAAATTAGTGCTGACATTGATGAAATCAGAAAACAGTGTTCGGTAGACTATCAGATATACAGTGCACTTAAACCTCCCGTTCATATTACCTTAATCCCCCCTTTCAAGCTAAGTGTAGCCCTGGAGAATAAGTTAGTAACAAGTCTTCAACATTGCCGAAACTTCAGGTCATTTGGACAGGAATTACATGACTACGATGGCTTTCCTCCTAAGGTCATATTTATCAGGGCCAATAAAAGCCCTGGGATTATAGCATTACACAAAACCATAACGACTAAAATCAGGCCTTATTTAAAAGAAAGCCCGGGGTCAATCAATCCGCACGTCACGATTGCTTACAGAGATGTTGAGGAACATGTTTATGAGAAGATCATGCAAGCCTATAGTAAAAAGCATTTCCGGGTTAACTTCGACGTAAATAAATTTGCCTTGTTAAAGCATGATGGCAAGAAATGGAACCTGTTCAAAGAATTCAAATCCAGACCGCAGGAAGAACAATATACAATGGATCTTTAAAAAAGAGAAAACCCCAACCGATCCGGTCAGGGTTTTCTTTATGACAATCAGGGAATATATTATTCGCCTTTATCTTCTTTGGTTTCCTCAACAGCAGGTGTCTCAGGTGCAGCTTCTTCGTTTGCCGGAGTTTCTTCAGCAATCTCTTCTGCTTTTACTTCAGCCGCTTTTTCTTCTTTAGCTGCAGGAGCGTCAGATTTCTTAGCTTTGCTTCTACCTCTACGAGTAGTTTTCTTTTCAGCAGATGCAGCTTCGCTACCATAAACTTCATTATAGTCTACAAGTTCGATTAGTGCCATCTCCGCATTATCACCTAAACGATTGTTCAATTTGATAATTCTGGTGTAACCACCCGGACGATTTGCAACCTTAGCAGCAATATCACGGAACAATTCAGTTACAGTTTCTTTATCCTGTAAGTAACCAAATACAATACGGCGAGAATGCGTCGTATCAGTTTTTGATTTTGTGATAATTGGCTCAACATAAGTACGCAACGCTTTAGCTTTAGCTAAAGTTGTCGAAATTCTTTTATGTTTAATTAATGACGAAGCCATATTAGCCAGCATCGCTTTACGATGTGAATCTGTTCTCCCTAAGTGATTTATCTTTTTACCGTGTCTCATTTTTAAATTTATTCAGTATATACCGTCTCTTTGAGATTAATCTGAGGGAATTATATACTATTAACAATATGTTATTTTACTTATGTGTTACTCCTCGTCTAATTTAAACTTAGAAAGGTTCATTCCGAAAGACAGGCTTTTAGATTTAACAAGTTCCTGAATCTCAGTTAATGATTTTTTTCCGAAATTCCTGAACTTTAACATATCTGCTACATCATAAGATACAAGATCTGCTAAGGTACGGATATCCGCAGCTTTCAGACAGTTCAATGCACGCACCGAAAGATCAAGATCAACCAATTCTGTTTTTAGAATCTTACGCATGTGCAGAATCTCCTCATCAACTTCTTTAGTTTCTTCCTTAGCCTGAGACTCCAATACAAGGTTCTCATCGGAAAACAGCATGAAGTGCTGAATCAAAATTTTGGCTGCCTCTTTTAATGCTTCCTCAGGATGAATAGAACCATCTGTAGAAATATCCAGAATTAATTTTTCATAATCTGTTTTTTGCTCAACACGATAATTCTCAATTGTGTATTTCACATTTTTCATAGGAGTAAAGATCGAATCAATCGCAATAACTCCAACAACAGCATCATTTATTTTATTCTCTTCTGCAGGAACATAACCGCGTCCTTTATTTATAGTCAATTCTACCTCCAAAGTAACAGATTTCTCCATGTTACAGATAACAAAATCAGGATTAAGAACCTCAAAATTGTTAGAGAACTTGGTGATGTCCCCGGCAACAAACTGTTCCTGGCCATTTACCACGATAAAAACCTTCTCAGAATCACCTGAATCACCAACTTTTTTAAAACGTACTTGTTTCAAATTAAGAATGATTTCAGTTAGATCTTCAACCACCCCCTTAATCGTAGAAAACTCATGAGATACCCCTGAAAAACGAATACTTGTAATGGCATAACCCTCTAAAGAAGAAAGTAATATTCTTCTAAGGGCATTACCAATTGTTACACCGAAACCGGGCTCTAAAGGACGAAATTCAAATATACCATCGAAATCTGTTGATTTCTGCATGATTACCTTATCGGGTTTCTGAAATGCTAAAATTGCCATTTATAATGTTTTTAGATCGTTATTAAAATTATGTAACGTAAGAAAGTTAACTGCCCATAGGCAGTTAACTAAAAATATTACTTAGAGTATAACTCTACTATAAGGTTTTCTTTGATATTTTCTGGTATCTCATCACGATTTGGATAAGCCAAAAACTTACCAGTCAATTCATTTGCATTCCAATCTAACCAATTGAATTTATTGATTATCCTTCCAGCTACAGAATTTGTGATGGCTTCCAGAGTTTTCGATTTCTCGCGAACTGCAACGACATCTCCAGCCTTCAATTGATACGAAGGAATATTTACTACTTCACCGTTAACTGTTACGTGTTTATGGCTAACTAACTGACGGGCAGCTGAACGTGTTGTAGCAATACCTAACCTGTAAACTGTGTTGTCCAGACGCGCTTCCAATAACTGCAATAAGTTATCTCCGGTGATACCTTCACGTGAAGATGCTCTGGTAAACAAGTTACGAAACTGACGTTCTAACACACCATAAGTATATTTAACTTTCTGTTTCTCCATTAGCTGTACTGCGTACTCGGATTGCTTTCCTCTTCTTTTCGAAGCACCATGCTGTCCGGGAGGATAGTTTTTTCTATCCAGTACTTTATCAGGACCAAAAATTGGTTCCCTGAATTTACGCGCGATTTTGGACTTCGGTCCTGTATATCTTGCCATTGTTTTTTGTTTTAAAGTATCATGCAACCTAAAGCTGCAGACTCTTAGCTTTAAAAATTAATAAATTAAACTCTTCTCTTCTTAGGAGGGCGGCAACCATTGTGTGGAAGCGGGGTAATATCCTTGATTGACGTTACTTCAAGACCTGAAACCTGCAATGTTCTAATTGCTGACTCACGACCTGAACCAGGGCCTTTAACAAAAACCTCTACTTTACGCAGACCTAAGTCAAATGCTACTTTACCGCAATCAGATGCAGCTTGTCCTGCGGCATATGGAGTGTTCTTTTTAGAACCTTTGAATCCCATTTTACCTGCTGAAGACCATGAAATAGTTTGACCGTTGTTATTTGTCAAAGTAACAATGATATTGTTAAAAGTAGCATTGATGTGTGCCTGACCTACAGACTCTATAACAACAACACGCTTTTTGGTAACTTTTTTACTTTTAGCCATAATTATTATTCAGTACTAATTTTATTTAGTAGCTTTTTTCTTGTTCGCAACTGTTTTTCTCTTGCCTTTACGTGTACGAGAATTGTTTTTAGTACGCTGACCACGTACAGGCAAACCTTTCCTGTGACGCAGACCGCGGTAACAACCAATGTCCATCAAGCGTTTAATGTTCAATTGAACTTCTGAACGCAAAGCACCTTCCACTTTTACGCCGTCGTTGATAATGGTACGGATTGCTGATAATTCATCATCCGACCAGTCTTGTACCTTTTTGCTGAAATCGATACCTGCTTCAGTCAATATACGCTGTGCAGTTGATCTACCTATTCCGAAGATATAAGTTAATCCAATTTCGCCTCTTTTGTTTCTTGGTAAATCAATACCTGATATCCTTGCCATATTTGTACTAAATGTTTGATTATTTGATTAAACGACAGATTGAGTAACCTGTACATTCAATCCAATCATACTTCAATAATTTCTTAACCTTGACGTTGCTTAAATTTTGGGTTTTTCTTGTTAATAACGTAAAGTTTACCTTTACGACGAATAACCTTGCAATCAGCGCTACGTTTTTTAATTGATGACCTAACTTTCATTTTATTTATATCTATAAGTAATCCTGCCTTTTGACAAATCGTAAGGCGACATCTCTAATTTTACTTTGTCTCCCGGTAAAATTTTGATGTAGTGCATCCTCATTTTTCCCGAAATATGAGCGATAATCTCATGTCCATTCTCAAGTTCTACCCGAAACATGGCGTTTGATAACGCTTCCTTTATTACACCGTCTTGTTCAATTGAGGCTTGTTTAGCCATATAATATTGATTTTTACTTAATTAGCTGCTGTTAAACAGGGACGCAAAATTAAATAAAAAATTTTAATTATTTACTTTTTTTTTATTAAAACTTCTTCTATAAGCGAAAACGTGGATAAAACATCAGCCTTTCCCTTTCTCACCGCCACTGTGTGTTCAAAGTGAGCCGACGGTCTGTTATCTTTGGTTGTGACAGTCCAGCCGTCTGACCAAAATTTCACCCCGGCAGTACCCGCATTGATCATAGGCTCTATGGCAATCACCATCCCTTCCTCCAGTTTAATCCCGCTCCCTCTCTTTCCATAATTTGGAACCTCTGGCTTCTCGTGCAGCTTTATGCCGACACCATGCCCTACAAGCTCCTTAACTACACCAAATCCGTTGCTCTCCGCCAGGTTTTGAACAGCAAAGCCCACATCACCTATCCTGGATCCTACTACCGCTTTTTCCACAGCCAGCTTAAGGCATTCCTTGGTTACTTCTATCAGTTTTTGTTTTTCATCACTAATTTCTCCGATAGAAAAGGTATAAGCAGAGTCACCATAGTAGTTATTTTTGATTACACCACAGTCTACAGAAATTAAATCCCCTTCCTGAATTACATAGTCACTTGGAAAACCATGTACTACCTGTTCATTAGGCGATATGCACAACGAATACGGAAAGCCATTATAATTCAAAAATGCGGGGATGGCCCCATGATCCCTCATAAAAGTCTCAGCATGCTGATTTAGCTTCTTCGTGGTAACTCCTGCCTCTATGATCTTAGCTACCTCAGCTAAGGTCTTTGAAACCAACAGAGAACTTTCTCTTATCAACTCTATCTCTTCAGGAGATTTGTAATAGATTTTAGACATCCTGAATTACTAAATCACCGCATCGCTACCACTCGGTGCAGGAATCCCTGTCCTTCCGGTAACTCTGCCAGTCTTCATCAATCCATCATAATGACGCATCAATAAATAACTTTCAATCTGCTGTAAAGTGTCCAGAACCACGCCTACCAAAATCAAAAGAGAAGTACCTCCATAAAAATGAGCAAATTCAGACTTAATGCCAAACTTCACAGCAATTGAAGGAAGTATCGCTATTATCGCAAGAAAAATAGCTCCTGGGAAAGTAATCTTTGAAATCACATCATCGATAAATGAAGAGGTAGATATACCCGGTTTAATCCCAGGAATAAAACCACCATTCTTCTTCATATCATCCGACATTTGTGTAGGATTTACGGTTATCGCTGTATAAAAGAATGTAAAAGCGATAATGAGAAATGCAAAGGTTAAGCTGTAGGCCAATGAAGTGTAATCACTGAATTGAATTAACCAGGTATTCTGCAGAGAGGTAAAAAACCCCGTTATAGTAGCTGGTATAAACATCAAAGCTTGCGCAAAAATGATTGGCATTACACCTGCAGCATTTACTTTCAACGGGATATATTGTCTTACTCCTCCGAATTGTCTGCTTCCTACTATTCTTTTTGCGTATTGAACAGGAACCTTACGTACTCCCTGAACAATCATTATGGTGAACATCACAACAGCGAATAGCGCGACAATCTCTACCACAAGCGCTATTAAGCCTCCATCACCTACAAATCTTGAGCTGATCTCCTGCTGCAACGCAATTGGCAAACGCGCAATGATACCAACCATGATGATAAGCGACGTACCATTACCTATGCCTTTATCGGTAATCTTTTCCCCTAACCACATTACAAACAACGTACCTGCAGACAAAACAAAAGTAGAAAGCACAAAAAATAACGTATGATCAATTATAATTGCCTCTGGAGGAACCTGTGTTTTAACATACCCAACCGCTTGGACAGCAGTAATGGCGACCGTTAAATAACGTGTAATCTGATTGAGTTTCTTTCTGCCGCTTTCGCCCTCTTTTTGCATCTTTTGAAATGAAGGGACAGCAATACCCAATAGCTGAACTACAATTGAGGCAGAAATATAAGGCATAACGCCTAAAGCCAGGATAGATACCCGGGAAAATGATCCCCCGGCAAACATATCCAACAAGCCCAAGAGGCCTGACTTGGTATTATCGCCTAAAAGATTTGCATCAACCCCAGGTAAAACTACATGGGAAACAAACCTATATATCAAAAGAATCATGAGCGTATATAAAATACGCTCTTTCAATTCCTGGATTTTCCAAATATTACTTAGAGTAGTAAACAGCTTCTTCATTAATTACAATTTTTCGATTGAGCCTCCAACAGCCTCAATAGCTTTTTGTGCGGTTGCAGAAAAAGCATGTGCTTTAACTTCCAATTTAGATTTAACTTCACCACGACCTAAAATCTTTACAAGGTCATTCTTAGATGCCAAACCATGCTCACGCAAAGTAGCAAAATCTATGCTTGTCAATTCAAATCTCTCCGCCAGGTCTTGCAAAACGTCCAAATTCACGCCCACATACTCAACTCTGTTGATTGGCTTGAAACCTACTTTAGGAACACGGCGCTGCAATGGCATTTGACCACCTTCGAATCCAATTTTTGTAGAGTGACCAGAACGTGATCCAGCACCCTTATGGCCGCGTGTTGAAGTACCGCCACGGCCTGAACCAGTACCACGACCAATTCTTTTACTATTTTTAGTAGAACCTTCTGCAGGTTTTAAATTACTTAAGTTCATGTTTGAAACTTATTGTGTTGCCCTTCGCTTTCACTAATCAGGGTCAACGGTTAAACAAATATACAAAGGTTGCAAATGTAGCTATATAACTCATATTTGCAACCTTTAATAAAATTATATGCTCTCGATAGCAATTAAGTGATTCACTTTTCTCACCATTCCTATAATGGCAGCTGTCGCTTCAACTTCTACGCTCTGGTTCATTTTATTTAAACCTAAAGCCTGCATCGTTCTTTTTTGGCGTTCGCTTCTATCGATAATGCTTTTTATCTGGGTTATTTTAATCTTCGCCATAATATTATCCGTTAAAAACTTTATTTAAATCTACACCACGGTGCTGAGCTACAGTATATGCATCACGCATTTTAGTCAATGCATCAACAGTTGCTTTAACCACGTTGTGAGGATTTGATGAACCTTTTGATTTTGCAAGTACGTTATGAACGCCAGCGCTCTCAAGTACAGCACGCATTGCACCACCCGCGATAACACCAGTACCGACTGCTGCAGGTTTAATTAAAACAAAACCGCCGGAGAACTTACCGATCTGCTCATGTGGAACAGTTCCATTTAACAGAGGAACTTTAACCAGATTCTTTTTAGCATCATCAATGCCTTTAGCAATTGCTTCTGTTACCTCTTTCGCTTTACCCAATCCATAACCTACAATGCCGTTTTCATCTCCAACAACTACGATTGCTGAGAAGCTGAAAGTACGACCACCTTTGGTTACTTTGGCTACACGTTGTATGCTAACTAACCGATCTTTCAATTCGATTTCGCTAGTCTTAACTCTTTTTATATTGATAGTTGACATTCTTATCCTATTTTCAGATTAAAATACTAAACCAGCTTCACGGGCACCTTCTGCCAGCGATTTAACACGTCCATGGTATAAGTAGCCATTTCTATCGAAAACAACTTCTTTAACACCAGCTGCTATTGCTTTTTCGGCAACCAATTTACCTACAGCTACTGATTGCTCAGATTTATTTCCCGAACCGGAAAAGTCCTTTGATAAAGATGAAGCTGATGCAATTGTACTACCGGTTACGTCGTTAATGATTTGAGCATAAATTCCTTTATTGCTTCTATAAACCGATAAACGTGGACGGCTTTCAGAACCTGTTAATCTTTTTCTGATTCCTTTTTTTATACGATCTCTACGAGATAATTTTTTCCCTGCCATGATGATTATTTTTTAGAAGCTGATTTACCTGCTTTTCTTCTTAACACTTCTCCTACAAACTTGATACCTTTACCTTTGTATGGCTCCGGAGCACGCAGCGAACGGATTTTCGCAGCTACCTGACCAATCAATTGCTTGTCAATACTCTCCAGGATGATCTTAGGAGTCTGACCTTTTTCTGAGGTAGTTGTAACCTTAATTTCTTCAGGCAACTGGAATACATAATGGTGAGAATATCCCAGAACAAGGTCCAGAGTATTTCCCTGATTAGTTGCGCGGTAACCCACACCCACTAATTCTTGTTGTAGTTTATAACCTTCTGTTACACCAATAACCATATTATTTAACAAAGAACGATACAAACCATGTAACGCTTTGTGTCTTTTCTGTTCTGATGGACGTGATATTGTTAATACTCCGTCTTCCTGACTTACAGTGATATCTGAATCTACTGCTTGAGTTAGCTCACCTTTAGGACCTTTTACAGTTACAACGTTATCTTTAGAAACGGTAACGGTAACACCTGAAGGGATATTAATTGGGGCTTTTCCTATTCTTGACATTTTGCTATCCTCCTTTAATTAATAAACGTGACACAAAACTTCGCCACCAATATTTAGTTTCGCAGCTTCTTTATCAGTCATAACACCTTTTGATGTAGACAAGATTGCGATACCTAAACCATTCAATACTCTTGGCATATTCTCAACGCCTGCATATTGTCTTAAACCTGGCTTACTAATACGTGTTAAAGTACGTATTGCAGGGATCTTAGTTATAGCATTATATTTCAATGCGATTTTAATCGTGCCCTGAGTTGTAGTATCCTCAAATTTGTAGTTAGCGATGTAACCTTTATCAAAAAGTACTTTTGTAATTTCCTTTTTAAGGTTCGATGCTGGAATCTCAACAATTCTGTGATTTGCCTTGATGGCATTTCTTACTCTTGTAAGGTAATCCGCTATTGGATCTGTATTCATTTTATATATAATTGTGATAGTGGTTTCCTTCCCGACCTATTCGGGACGACCTGCCATCGGTTAATTTTTATTTTTCAGTTAAAGGGCTGCGCTCTATAACCGTTAAGCTGTATTACCAGCTTGCTTTTCTGACTCCAGGTATTTTACCTGCCAAAGCCATGTCGCGAAAAGTTACCCTTGATATTCCAAAAGTACGCATATAACCACGAGGACGACCTGTTAACTTGCAACGGTTGTGCAGACGCACAGCTGAAGAGTTTTTTGGTAATTTATCTAATCCTTCATAATCACCGGCAGCTTTAAGTTCTGCGCGTTTATCTGCATATTTAGCTACCAATTTTTGGCGCTTAACTTCGCGAGCTTTTACTCCTTCTTTTGCCATTATTGATTTGTATTTTGATTTTTAAATGGTAATCCAAATTGTTTTAAAAGTTCCAATGCTTCAACATCAGTAGCAGCAGAAGTCACAAAGGTGATATCCATACCTAAAATCTTACTGATTTTGTCGATGTTGATCTCAGGGAAAATGATTTGCTCAGTAACACCTAAAGTGTAATTGCCTTTTCCATCAAACCCTTTGTCATTGATACCTTTGAAATCGCGGATACGAGGCAAAGCTACGGAAATTAAACGATCTAAAAATTCGTACATGTTGTTGTCACGTAAAGTTACACGTACACCAACCGGCATACCCTTACGTAATTTAAAATTAGATATATCCTTTTTAGATTTTGCCGGAACTGCCTGCTGTCCTGAAATCGTGCTCATTTCGATAATAGAGCTATCTATGATCTTTTTGTCAGTCACAGAAAAACGACCAACACCCTGGTTGATTGAAATTTTCTCCAGCTTGGGAACCTGCATTACACTTTTATAGTTGAACTTATC
This sequence comes from Pedobacter sp., assembly GCF_035317785.1. Taxonomy (GTDB): domain Bacteria; phylum Bacteroidota; class Bacteroidia; order Sphingobacteriales; family Sphingobacteriaceae; genus Pedobacter. The sequence goes on from NZ_DATHGC010000246.1 coordinate 43,955, forward strand.
TTTAAGTGCAGTAACTATTTCCTCTTTATACTTGTTCTTTAATCTTGGTACGTAAGCCATTATTTGATCTCCTCTCCTGATTTTTTACTAACCCTAACTAATTTCCCATCAGCATTAAGCTTTCTGCCAACGCGTGTAATTTCTCCTGATTTAGGATCAATCAATGCTACGTTAGAAATATGAAGAGCAGCTTCTTTTTTAATGATACCTCCGTTAGGAGTAGCAGCATTTGGTTTTGTATGTTTTGATACAAGGTTAACACCTTCTACGAGTATTCTGCTTTTAGTGATCAGTACTGAAAGTACTTTTCCCTGTTGGCCTTTTGAATCGCCGGCTATAACCTTTACTAAATCTCCTTTACGGATTTTTATTTTTGGTGTAGTCACTTTATTTTTCATTTTATAATACCTCCGGTGCTAATGATACAATTTTCATGAATTGTTTTTCACGCAGTTCTCTTGCTACCGGGCCAAAAATACGTGTACCACGCGGCTCATCTTGTGCATTTAATAATACGGCTGCATTGTCGTCGAAACGGATATAAGAACCATCTTTACGTCTGATCTCTTTCTTAGTTCTTACGACAACTGCTTTAGAAACTGTTCCTTTCTTGATGTTACCTGAAGGCAATGCACTTTTAACGGTAACAACGATCTTGTCACCAATAGAAGCATATCTTTTCCCGGTACCACCAAGTACACGGATAACCAATACTTCTTTTGCGCCGCTATTGTCGGCTACGTTTAATCTTGATTCCTGTTGTACCATGTTATTTAGCCCTTTCTAAAATTTGCACTAATCTCCAGTTCTTGTTTTTACTCAGCGGACGAGTCTCCATGATCAGTACTGTATCACCAATACCGCAATCGTTTTTCTCGTCATGAGCCATAAATTTGGTAGTTTTCTTAACAAACTTACCATAGATCGGGTGTTTCACTTTACGTTCTACCGCTACAACAACAGATTTATCCATCTTGTTGCTCACTACCAACCCGGTTCTTGTTTTTCTTAATTGTCTTTCCATTTCGACTCTAAAGTTATTTAGTTTCAGTAGCTGACTCCGCTTTACGCTTAGTCACTTCAGTATTTAATCGGGCTATATCTTTTCTTACCTTGCTAATGCGGGAAGGATTTTCTATGGCCGAAATTGTATGCGCGAATTTCAACTTTACTAAGTTTTCTCTTTCTTCTGCAATCCTGGCTACTAGTTCTTCTTGTGAAAGCCCTTTGATTTCTGAGTTCTTCATTTTATTAATTTTTATGTTGTGGGTCTAGCGGTTATAATAACAAGTTACTTACAACATTCAACCCAAAACTCTTATTATGCCTCTACGTAATCTCTACGTACTACAAATTTTGTCTGGATCGGTAATTTTTGAGCTGCAAGTCTCATCGCTTCTTTAGCAATTTCTAAAGGAACTCCTTCTGCTTCAAAAATAATACGTCCGGGTCTAACTACGGCTACCCAATATTCAGGAGCACCCTTACCTTTACCCATACGTACTTCAGCTGGTTTCTTAGTTACCGGTTTGTCCGGGAATATTCTAATCCATACCTGGCCTTCACGTTTCATGAAACGAGTTACCGCAATACGGGCTGCCTCTATCTGACGACTGGTGATCCAGGTCGACTCTAAAGATTTAATCCCGAAAGACCCGAATGACAATTCAGCACCACGAGTTGCTAAACCTTTCATTCTGCCCTTTTGCATCTTTCTGAACTTCGTTCTTTTTGGCTGTAACATTTTATTTTAATATTATCGTTAAACGATCTGTTAACTATTATTTACGAGGACCTCTGTTTTGAGTATTTCCACCTCTATTATTTCCGCCTGCACCAGGTCCGCCTTGACCAGGACCTCTTCCGCCACGATTACCACCACCGCGGTTATCGTTTCTTCTGTCTCCACCGCCACGGTTATCTCTGTCTCTGCCACCGGCAAATGCACCACCTTCTGGTCTGCCACCTTTGCCCGGAGCATTGCTCACAGCGCCGATGTTTGGAGAAAGATCACGCTTACCGTAAACCTCACCTTTACAGATCCATACTTTAACACCTATTTTACCATAAGTAGTCAGTGCTTCTGCTAATGCATAGTCAATGTCAGCACGGAAAGTATGCAAAGGAATTCTTCCTTCTTTATACTGTTCGCTACGAGCCATCTCAGCACCGCCCAAACGACCAGAGGTCATAATCTTGATGCCTTCAGCGCCCATACGCATGGTTGATGCAATGGTAGATTTCATTGCCCTACGGAATGAGATCCTCGCCTCTAATTGTTTTGCTACACCTTCTGCTACTAATTGTGCATCAAGCTCAGGACGTTTAATCTCAAAGATGTTGATCTGAATTTCCTTTTTAGTCAATTTCTTCAACTCTTCTTTGATCTTGTCAACTTCCTGACCTGCTTTACCGATCACAATACCCGGACGAGCTGTGTGGATTGTCACTGTGATACGTTTCAACGTACGCTCAATTACCACTTTAGCTACTCCGCCTTTTGCGATACGGGCAGAAAGGTATTTTCTTATTTTTTCGTCCTCAACTAATTTATCAGCATAGTTGTTGCCACCGAACCAGTTAGAATCCCAACCTTTGATGATTCCTAACCTGTTACCTATTGGATGTGCTTTTTGTCCCATTTCTGTTAATTAGTTTGAGTTTCAACGTTTTTACTATCTACTACCAAAGTTACATGGTTTGAACGTTTACGTATTCTGTAACCGCGTCCTTGAGGTGCTGGTCTTAATCTTTTCAATTGACGACCACCGCCTACCATTATCGTTTTCACGTATAACTGGTTTTCTTCAGGGCGAGAACCTTCATTTTTAGTCTCCCAGTTTTTGATAGCCGACAATAATAGTTTCTCAACTCTTATTGCTGCATCTTTATTGGTAAACTTTAAAATATGTAAAGCTTTCTCAACACGCTCACCTCTGATAAGATCTACAACCAAACGCATCTTGCGCGGTGAGGTTGGACAATTGTTTAATTTCGCTACTGCTTCCATCTCTTAATTATTTTTTCTTTTCAGAGTGACCCCTAAATGTTCTGGTTGGGGCAAACTCTCCCAGCTTGTGACCAACCATGTTTTCTGTTACGTATACCGGTATAAATTTATTACCGTTATGCACTGCAAATGTATGACCCACAAAATCTGGTGAGATCATTGATCTGCGAGACCAAGTTTTAATGACAGACTTTTTGCCTGAATCATTCATAGAGACTACTTTTTTCTCTACGTTATGGTCAATATAAGGTCCTTTTTTTATCGAACGAGCCATTATTTCTTCCTTTTCTCTATGATGAAACGATTTGAGTATTTCTTAAGTGTACGGGTTTTGAAGCCTTTAGCATACATACCGTTCCTTGACCGGGGCTGACCTCCTGATGAGCGACCCTCACCACCACCCATTGGGTGATCTACCGGGTTCATCGCTACCGGACGAGTCCTTGGACGACGACCTAACCAACGGTTACGGCCAGCTTTACCTAATACCTCATTTGCATGATCTGAATTGGAAACCGCGCCAATTGTTGCTAAACAGGTTACCAAGATCAATCTTGTTTCGCCTGAAGGCATTTTCAATGTTGCATATTTACCATCACGGGCAGCTAATTGTGCATAAGCACCCGCACTGCGCGCCAACTGTGCACCACGACCCGGATGAATTTCCACATTGTGTACAATAGATCCCAAAGGAATATTGGCCAGTTTCAAAGTATTTCCTACTTCAGGAGTTGCAGTATCACCCGATACCACCTTTTGCCCTACTTGCAGCCCTTCAGGCGCAATAATATAACGCTTCTCACCATCTGCATAATTTAATAATGCGATACGTGCTGTACGGTTAGGATCGTATTCAACAGTAGCTACTGTTGCAGGAATATCAAACTTATCACGTTTAAAATCAATTAAACGGTAAGATTTTTTGTGACCACCACCCATGTAGCGCATAGTCATCTTTCCTGTATTGTTACGTCCTCCCGATTTCTTAGAAGATACAACCAATGATTTTTCGGGCTTGGTTGCTGTAATCTCCGTAAAACTGGCACCTACTCTAAAGCGGGTTCCCGGAGTGACTGGTTTAAATTTTCTTAAGCCCATAGTTTATAATTATTCAATTCTTATTAAATATTAGCGTAATAATCTATTGTCTCACCTGCTTTAAGTGTTACGATAGCTTTTTTATATTTCGGGCTACGTCCAGTAACCAATCCACCTTTAGTATTTCTAGACTTAACTTTACCGTCTACAACCATGGTGTTGATGGCCAAAACATTTACGCCATACATTTTCTCGATAACCTGCTTAATCTGCAGTTTATTCGCTTTATGATCTACTTTAAAAGTAAAGCGGTTAGACTTTTCTGTTAATGCAGAAGCTTTTTCTGTTAATATTGGTTTTTTTAAAAGTTCCATATTACTTGGCAAATGCCTCCTCCAAAGTTTTAAGAGAATCAGTGGTCAGCAAAAGCTTGCCACAATTCAATACATCATAAGTATTCAATTGATCTGCAGTAATTACTTTCGCTTTCTGTATGTTTCTGCTTGATAAATAGATATTGTTATTTTGTGAAGGTAAAACCAACAATGTCTTTTCGCCAGCTAAGTTCAAAGCGCTAACTAAATTAATGTAGTTCTTAGTTTTAATAGAGTCAAAATTGAAATCTTCCAAAACCACAACATTTGAATCCTGTGCTTTATAAGACAATGCAGACTTACGAGCCAGCACTTTCAATTTTTTATTCAATTTGAAACTATAGTCACGTGGCTGAGGACCAAACACACGACCACCACCATTAAACAATGGAGATTTAATACTTCCGGCGCGAGCACCACCAGTACCTTTTTGTTTGTATAATTTACGGGTTGAACCGGCAATCTCATTACGTTGCTTAGACTTGTGCGTTCCCTGACGCTGATTGGCCAGGTACTGCTTAACATCTAAATAAATTGCGTGATCAACAGGCGTTATACCGAATACCGACTCAGGAAGTTGCACTTTGGCACCTGTCTCTTTTCCTGAAATGTTTAATACTTTAACTTCCATCTGCTTACTTATCTAAGATTACGTAAGAACCCTTAGCTCCCGGTACGGAACCACTAACTACAACCAGATTTTGATCAGCATAAACTTTCAAAACCTGTAAGTTTTGAATCTTTACCCTGTCTCCACCCATTCTTCCCGCCATACGCATACCTTTAAATACACGTGAAGGATAAGAAGCAGCACCCAATGATCCTGGTGCACGCATCCTGTTGTGCTGTCCGTGAGTTTGACCACCAACACCAGCAAAACCATGACGTTTTACAACACCCTGGAATCCTTTACCTTTTGACGTACCAACCACATCCACAAAATCTCCTTCATTAAAGATGTTCACCGTAACAGTATCACCTAAATTTAAAGACTCTTCAAAAGGGTCAAATTCAACCAATTTACGTTTTGGGGTTGTATTTGCTTTCGCAAAGTGACCTTTCAAAGGTTGTGTTGTGTTCTTCTCTTTAGCTTCGTCGAAACCCAACTGAACTGAAACGTAACCGTCTTTCTCTGCGGTCTTAACCTGTGTAACTACACAAGGCCCAGCTTTGATCACCGTGCATGGAATATTTTTTCCATCGGCGTCAAAAATGCTGGTCATTCCTACTTTTTTTCCAATAATACCTGACATTTTCTATTTTAATTTAACACCCATCGAAGCAGTAGGGCTTCGTTCAAGGTGGATATACACTCCCGTTAAGGGACGGCAAAAATAGGAAAGAAATCTTAATTTTCAAATAGTTAGCTCATTATTTTTTCAAATAAATGCAAAAAAAATATTTCAGAGGGATCAGATACCATTAAAGCAAGTTTTATCCGGTCAACCTATTGCTCAGACTAACCAAAATCACGATCAAAACCAGCAATCCTATTAAAACATAGAGATAATCACGTTCTATAAGGAAACCGAAAATTGAAAAAACCACTCTTAATATTGGTGTGAAAATCAGCAGCAAAACCCCAAACTGGATTATTGCTTCGCTATCAAACCGGCCTAAGCCCAGAAAAATAGCTGCGATGGAAGAAAACTTAGCCTTATGGGCATCAAAAGTACCGTAATTAATGATTCCTGAATGATTAAATAACAAGTAAATGACCCCTCCGACCAACACCACACTCATCGAAGCAACTACCCCAACCCGCAGCAGGGTTCCGAGAATGATCTCAATATCTTTGTCGCCCGGAAAATTTTTATCCTTCTTCATCATAGTCTTCCCATATAACCATTATAGATCATTTGTAACGCCAGGAAAGTAACCACCGCCGCAAACACCACTTTAAGTCTCTCCGCTTTAACACGCATCAGAATTTTAGATCCAATTGTTGCGCCAAGCAATACACCAACAGCCACCGGCATTGCGATCCCAGGATCAATCTGTCCCCGGTGCAGGTAAACTACCGCGCTCGCCGCAGCAGTAACCCCCATCATAAAATTACTGGTTGTAGTAGACACCTTGAAAGGTATTCTCATGATGTTATCCATTGCGATCACTTTCAGTGCACCTGAACCTATCCCCAGCAAGCCTGAGACTATGCCAGCTATGAACATCATAAAAAAACCCCCTGCAACATTATGAACAGCATACTTTTTAATGCCGGTTCCAGTCGGATAAGATCCGTTCAGCTTAAAAAAAATAGCCAGCCTGCCGGATGTATCGTTATCAGAACGATCTATCTTTTTCCTTATCATCATTGCTGAAGAGAACAACAATATAGAACCAAAGATAATGGCGATATAATTAGGATCAATAAACACAGTGATTACTGCTCCGATAACGGCACTAACAGTGGTCGCAATCTCCAGGAACATTCCAATGCGCACGTTCGTGATTCCTTCCCTGACATAAGCGGCAGCTGAACCCGAGGACGTTGCAATTACCGAAATAATAGAAGCTCCAATAGCATAATGTATATCCACTCCCAATACAAGAGTAAGTAATGGAATAATAATTACCCCTCCGCCAAGTCCGGTCAAAGACCCAATCAGGCCAGCCAGAAGCGCTCCGGCCAGGACTATAAGTGTAAATAGCAATACAGACATTCCCCGCAAATATACTATCTCCCACTAACACACAATAAAATTAAAATATGATTGTTAAATTAGACAAGAACAAATTCCTATATGAAAAAAACTCTATTCATTTTTATCGCTGCATTTATCAGTATCACCTCCAGTGCGCAATTGCGAAAAGACAGCGTCAAGATTGATCCAACTTTAAATGGACAATACCAACTCTTACTTAGTAAATCCAGAACACTGGACGGCTATAAATTGGTTAATCCGGACAGACTTTCCTTATTTTGGAAGAATGTCAGAGACACGCTTAATACTACCCACAAGCAACTTATAAACACTAAAAAAGAAGCCACAAATTATCAAAATGAAATCTCCGGACTCAATAAGCAAGTTACCGGTGCGGAAACTTCCCTGGCCTCTTCAAACGCCAGGCTAAACGAAATCAGTTTTCTGGGCATAGGCTTTACCAAATCCAATTACAACATTTTTGTCTGGGGGCTCATTTCCGCGCTCGCCGTTGCACTGACGGTTGTAATTTTAAGATCCGCCAAGAATGTTCATGAAGCAAAGTATAGAAGTACACTTTATGAAGAGATCAACCAGGAATATCAAAATTATAAAGTCAAGGCCAATGAAAAGGAAAAAAAGCTGGCAAGAGAATTACAGGACGAAAGAAATAAGCTTGATGAAATCAGAAGCAACAGCAGGTAATATTAAAAATATCCCATAAACAAAAGTACCTTCAGGAAATCCTGAAGGCACTTTTGTTTAACTGTTAAAAGTATAATTAAACTTTAATCTCTACTTCAACACCGCTAGGCAATTCAAGTTTCATCAAAGCATCAACTGTCTTAGAGTTAGAGCTATAAATGTCCAGTAAACGTTTGTACGCACATAATTGAAACTGTTCACGCGCTTTCTTGTTCACGTGTGGTGAACGCAAAACCGTGAAGATTTTCTTTTCTGTAGGCAACGGAATTGGTCCGCTTACCACTGCACCCGTAGGCTTAACAGTTTTTACGATTTTCTCAGCAGATTTATCTACCAGATTATAATCGTAAGATTTTAATTTGATTCTGATTCTTTGGCTCATATTCTTATTTAATTAAGGCGCCGGTTAGAGCTATTAATAACCGGCTGCCGATTTATTTTTTAGTCTGCTGACTTGACTCTGCCTTTTGATTTAGCAATTACTTCATCCTGAACATTCTTCGGAGCCGGATCATAGTGATCAAATTCCATAGTAGAAGTTGCACGGCCGGAAGTGATGGTACGCAATTGTGTTACGTATCCAAACATCTCTGAAAGTGGCACAGTTGCCTTAATTACCTGAGAACCGTTACGTGTATCCATACCCAAAAGCTGACCACGACGACGGTTCATATCACCAATGACATCACCCATATTTTCTTCAGGAGTAAGGATCTCGATTTTCATGATAGGCTCCATCAATACCGGGTTACATTTAGGCAATGCTTCACGATAAGCCATTTTAGCAGCAAGTTCGAAAGACAAAGCATCTGAATCGACTGCGTGGAATGAACCATCAATTAAACGGACCTTCATATCAGGAAGCGGATAACCAGCCAATACGCCATTAGCCATAGATGCTGCAAATCCTTTCTCTACAGAAGGGATAAACTCACGTGGGATAGACCCGCCTGTGATTTCATTCACAAACTGTAATCCGCCTTTTTCCCAGTCCGCATCAATCGGCGAGATCACAACCTGAATGTCTGCGAATTTACCACGGCCACCAGATTGTTTTTTATAAGTCTCACGGTGCTGAACAGTACCATTGATTGCTTCTTTATAAGCAACCTGTGGTGCTCCCTGATTTACCTCAACTTTAAACTCACGTTTCAAACGGTCGATCAGGATATCCAGGTGAAGCTCACCCATACCAGAGATTACGGTCTGACCAGTTTCCTCGTCAGTTTGCACTCTGAATGTAGGATCCTCTTCAGCCAGTTTAGATAATCCCATACCTAATTTATCAATATCAGCTTGAGTTTTAGGCTCAATTGCCAAACCGATAACAGGCTCAGGGAAGTTCATTGATTCCAGAATGATTGGATTTTTCTCTTCACAAAGCGTATCACCCGTTTTGATATCTTTAAAGCCTACAACAGCAGCAATATCACCGGCACCCACATTAGGGATTGGATTTTGCTTGTTTGCGTGCATTTGAAAGATCCGTGAAATACGTTCTTTGTTTTCAGAACGTGCATTATAAATGTATGAACCAGCTTCCAGGTTACCTGAATAAACGCGGATAAAGCAAAGACGGCCAACGAAAGGATCCGTTGCAATTTTAAAAGCCAAAGCTGCAAAAGGTTCTTTTTCACTTGGCTTACGTACTACTTCAGCTCCTGTTTCCGGATTAATTCCCGTCACACCTTCTGAATCCATAGGTGAAGGCAATAACTCCATCACATAATCAAGCATGGTCTGTACACCTTTGTTTTTGAAAGATGAACCACAAACCATAGGAACAATTTTGGCATCCAGTACTGCTTTACGCAAAGCATCCAAAACCTCACGCTCAGTGATTGTTTCCGGAGCTTCGAAGAATTTCTCCATCAAAGACTCATCATACTCTGCTACAGATTCCAATAACTTTTCTCTCCACTCAGCAACCTCATCCAGCATATCTTCAGGAATTGGCACTTCAGTAAAGGTCATACCTTTATCTTGCTCATTCCAAACGATACCACGGTTATTGATCAAATCAACCACACCTGTAAAGCTATCTTCTGCGCCGATCGGCAATTGCAAAGGCACAGCGTTGCTGCCCAGCATGCTTTTAACCTGCCCAACCACTTTTAAGAAATCTGCACCTGAACGGTCCATTTTATTCACAAAGCCGATACGGGGAACACTATAATTGTTAGCCAGACGCCAGTTGGTTTCAGATTGAGGCTCAACACCATCAACCGCAGAAAACAAGAACACCAAACCATCCAATACACGTAACGAGCGGTTTACCTCTACAGTAAAATCCACGTGTCCCGGTGTGTCAATAATGTTGATGTGATAATTGTCACCTCTGTATTTCCAGTTTACTGTGGTTGCGGCAGAAGTAATGGTAATACCACGCTCCTGCTCTTGTGCCATCCAGTCCATTGTTGCTGCACCTTCGTGCACTTCACCAATTTTATGACTAACACCAGCATAATAAAGGATACGCTCTGTTGTTGTGGTTTTACCCGCATCAATGTGAGCTGCGATCCCGATATTTCTTGTGTATTTTAAATCTCTTGACATTATATAATTTCAATTAAAAACGGAAATGAGAGAACGCCTTGTTAGCTTCTGCCATTTTATGCGTATCTTCTTTTTTCTTAACTGCTGCACCTTCACCTTTAGCTGCTGAAACAATTTCACCTGCTAATTTTTCTTTCATGGTTTTTTCACCACGTTTACGAGCGTAAGAAATTAACCATTTCATACCAAGGGCAATTTTACGGTCAGGTCTTACCTCAGTAGGTACCTGAAAGTTAGCACCACCTACACGGCGTGACTTCACCTCTACTGCAGGCATTACATTGGCTAAAGCGCGTTTCCATATTTCCAGGCCATTTTCGCCTGCTTTTTTCTCCGCCAGTTCAACTGCATCATAAAAAATATCATATGCGATAGATTTTTTTCCATCGTACATCATATTGTTCACAAATCTTGTCACCTGAACATCGTTAAATTTAGGATCAGGAAGGATAATTCTCTTTTTTGGTTTTGACTTTCTCATTTTTCTTTCCTCCTAATTATTTCTTTTTACCTTTTGTTGGTGCCGCAGCAACTTGTCCTGGCTTAGGACGCTTAGTGCCATATTTTGAACGGCGCTGATTACGACCAGCAACTCCTGAAGTATCTAATGCTCCACGGATGATGTGATAACGAACACCTGGCAAATCTTTAACACGACCACCACGGATCAATACAATAGAGTGCTCCTGAAGGTTGTGACCTTCTCCAGGAATGTAGGCATTAACCTCTTTACCATTGGTTAAACGTACACGCGCTACTTTACGCATTGCTGAGTTTGGTTTTTTAGGGGTAGTGGTATATACACGTGTACATACACCTCTTCGCTGTGGACAGCTGTCCAACGCCGGAGACTTACTCTTGAACTCCAGTGCTACTCTACCTTTTCTAACTAATTGTTGAATGGTTGGCATTGCTCTTTTTTTGTTTTTCTATTTATGTTTAAAAACTTTACCCCTCAATAAGGGACTGCAAAGGTAAGACAATACATTTTATAAATCAAGGGGTTAACAGAAAATAAATAGACAGTTAATGAAAAGTATTTAAATACAGCTTTTCTACTTTTTTCCTCGCCCAGTCTGTCTTACGCAGAAATTTCAAACTCGAATTCATTGTCGGATTGTTATTAAAACAAGCGATCTTTACCAGCACACCCAGTTCTTCCCATCCATAATGCCATACCAGCTGCTTAAGGATAAATTCCAGTGTTAGTCCGTGTAAAGGATTGTTTTTTTGAGCCTCTGCTGCCATCCCGCAAAAATAACATAAATTTGCCCTGTGTTAAAACTATAAATAAATGATTTACAAGTTAGGAGATTTTGTGCGCTTTGTCGATGAAAATTTAGAAGGATATATTACCAGGATCATAGATAAAGATACCATTGGCGTTACCGATGCAAATGATTTTGAGATCCCGGTCCTCGCTTCAAAGGTCACTCTGGTCCATGGCGATCTTCCAGGTGAAGACGACAGTATTGGCCAACCATTACTGATCACATCCGACGCCCCCTTTGTCAGGGAAGGCGTATATATTGGTATAGTTGCAGATCAGCATAGTAATTCAGTAGTCCACTTTCATCTCATTAACGAAACCTCATTTCAGTTACTGAGCAGCCTGACCACGGAAAAAGGAGGTATTTTTAAAGGTGAATTCTCCGGTATTACTGCACCTCACAGCACCAAAAAAATTTACTCTGCTCAGCTGGCCGATATACAAGTCTGGCCTAAGTTTAGAATAGAGGTTCTGTTTAATTCACCTTTAAGTATTGAACCTGGCGCTCCTCTTTCCTTTCGTCAGCACATTAAAGGCAAAGACCTTTCTGTAGCTAAGGAAGAGATCAGCAGCCTGAAGCAAAAAGGCTGGCTGTTCCGCCTGGATGAACCCAGCCCCGCGATAGACGCAGAAAAACTAAAGCAAAGTTTCTTTAAATAAATCCTATTTTTTTTGCCAGCTGTTATTGGCGTCATTCACATCCGGCAGCACTTTATCAGGATCCAGTATCACAGAAATGACTTCTTCTGTTACTGGATAGCGAACTACCCAGGTTTTATTTCTCATCCAGACATCCACCGGAAGTTTAACCAGGTCTGTCTTACCGCTTTTCGTCTTAATTTGTAGAATGACTGGCATTGGCATTTGCTCCAAATTCGCGACAGCGATATTATATCCCACGGTTGCGCCATCCTGCCTGATCTCTGAAACACCCGCAATCGCCTGATCCATTTTCCAATTCTCTAAAAACCAGCCCTTCCAAAACCAGGAAAGATCTTCGCCAGCGCCATTTTCCATTGCCCTGAAGAAATCAAAGGGTGTCGGATGCTTAAATGCCCATTGTGAAATATAATTTCTGAAAGCGTAATCAAACCGGTCAGCCCCTAATATTTCATTTCTCAGGATCTCCAGTCCCCATCCTGGTTTGCTGTACAGGTTCGTACCTATATTTCTTTCCCTCATCGCATCCGGCGCCAGCATAATGTATTCCAGCTCGGGCTTCTGCAGGTTACGCGCTATCTGATGCATATCGGTCTTAGCCTTCTTATATTCCCCGTTATTAAATGAGACTGAAGAAATCCCATTAATAAAGGTATTGAAACCTTCGTCCATCCATCCGTATTTACGTTCATTACTACCTACGATCATCGGAAACCAGGTATGTCCAAATTCGTGGTCTATCACCCCCCAAGCTCCTGAATTCCTGGCCTGCCAGCCACAAAAAACAATTCCGGGATATTCCATACCACCCACGTTACTCGCCACATTAACTGCCATTGGATAGGGATATTCAAACCATCTGGCTGAATAATGCTCAATAGTTGTTTTGATGTACTCCACTGCCCTGCCATAACCGTCCTCTCCATTACTCTCCACGGGATGTGCCGCGACTGCAAGTGATTTCTTACCGCTTGGCAAATTTATACGTGCTGCATCCAGCACAAAAGCCTTTGATGAAGCCCATGCTGCATCACGTGTATTTTTGATCCTGAATTTCCAGGTCAATTTATCCTTTGCCGGCCGTGATGCGACATCCAGCACTTCTGATTCTGAGCGGATGGCAATTTTCTCATCGCTGTTCTTAGCCGCATTCCAGCGTTGCAGCTGTAGTGGCGTAAATACCTCCTGCGGGTTTAAAAGCTCTCCTGAACCCATCACAATATGATTGGCTGGAGTTGTTACCGCAAAATCAATATCTCCGTATTCACAATAGAATTCTCCTGCCCCCCAATACGGTAAGGTATTCCATCCCAGCACATCATCATATACACTCATTCTGGGAAACCATTGGGCAATAGAAAATATCTCTCCGTTCTTAGTTGTCAAATGGCCCATACGGTCTGAACCGTTTATAGGGATCACAAAAGAAAAATTCATCTTTATAGTGATCGCATCCCCCGCCGCTTCCATAGCGTCGTCCAAACGGATCTGCATCCTGGTATCTTCTGTCAAAGCAGTAAATTTTCCCGTTTTCCCCTTCTGGGATATGGACAGTCCCTCTATGGTATAACCCCCATCCAGCTTTTCTCCCCGGTTTCCATACCTGCTCCCGGCAGGGATAAGTGCATTTCCGCGCGATTTAGAGGAGAATAAATTCTGATCAAGCTGCAGCCACAGGTAATACAGCTTATCCGGACTGTTATTCTTATAAGTGATCGTTACGCTGCCTGTAACCTTATTGTTTACGTCATCCAGATTAGCAGTTATATTATAATCAGCACGGTTTTGCCAGTACTTTGGCCCCGGATAACCGCTTGCAGACCGGAATTCATTTCCGTTCTGGGAATAGAATAAAGGGCCGAAAGCTGCATGCGGATTATAATTACCGTCATAGTCCAGTTCCTGCGCACTTCCTTTTCCGCCAAAAGTGCACAACAACGCAAAAAGCACTACCAATTTATTAAACATAAAGTTCAGGATTTAAAGATTAGGGATAAAGATATAAAATCATAACTTATCCTGTCTCATCCGCAAATTGATTAATTTGACTTAAGCTTGGGTACAGGCGGCAGTTTGCGCTGCCATTCGGGAAGCTTCAGCCACTGATGATAGGCTTGTACCGTATAGTAATCGTAATTGAAAGGCCGCTCAGCTTTCACCAGCACTGCTGTAGGTCTGTACAAAGACATAAAATCTTTGAGGTCCTGCCCTTTTAATTTCACAAGATCCGAGACATATGCTTCTGTAAAAATCTGGATGATCTCCGTTTCATATTTATCCCGTTCTTCCAGAAGTCTTATCTTTTCCTGTTCTCTTCGGTATTTACCATATCCCAGATTAAACTTCATCCCGCCGGCACGGTCATTATTGCTTTTCCCACGGAGTCCATCGGTCCGGATCCTTTTAAATTCCTGCGCTTCGGGATCCGAAGCAAAAACTAAAGGATTGATTTTCGCGCCAACAACTTTAACTTCATTTAAAGCAGTTGAATTACCTGGAAGGTAAACGGTCTTTGGCAAGAGGTCAATCAGGTAAAGCGTATCAGTATGATACCCTGTAAAAGAGAATACCAAGAGGTCCCCCAATCTGGCCGGCAAGCTAAATTGCCCGCCTGCTTTTGTTTTTACTGCCTGATTGTTGTTGAGGTTCTTCACGTTCACATCCTGCAATGGGGTCGTCTTATTGTCCAGATCATATACCTTGCCCATGATTTGCTGCGCAAACACGGAAACGGGAATGAAAAGGATGAAAACCATCAACAACTTTTTGTACATGCTCAAATGTAACGCTGTTTGAAACGCATCACTCCTATTTTAACAAACTTTAACAGCAAAAGTTGACGAAAATCAAAGCAGGTCATTTTAAAACCCTGATATAATCAGCCCCCTCAAAACTGATCAGCACCGGCTTACCATCTACTTCCACGATCGGTCGCTTGATGGCACTCGTATATTTTAGCAGGATGCGTATAGCACTCTCCTGATCAATAACGCTCTCCTGTTCTTCTGTGCTCAGGCCTCTCCAGGTTGTGCCTTTTTTATTCAGAACCTTTTCCCATCCAAAAATATTGCACCAGTTCCGCAGTTTATCCGCAGTAATCCCGTTCTTTTTAAAGTCATGAAACTCCGGCGTAAATTCATTTTCGCTAAGCCAGGTTCTCGCTTTCTTTACAGTATTGCAATTGGGTATTCCATATACGATCATGCTGCAAACTTAAAAAAAATCATTTTCAAAACAGAATTCATCACATTTTTAAAGGGTTTCGTCACATTTTAAAATTTGGAAACAAAAGCCTTAGTACTATTGCAGCATAAAATCATTATAAAACCATCATGAAAATAAAAGATCTTGCTAAGACGGAGTTCTGGATCGCCACCGGTCTTTACGGGTTTGCCATTCTTTTGCTGATATCAAATTCCGGAGAAAGAACACCAAACTTCACCGAATACCTGATGAAAGGAGCAAATTTGCGTTACTCCTATATTTCCAACTACCTTATACCTGAATTATTCCGCTTTTCTATCTTATATTTCAGCTTCCTGCTGCTCAATTTTTGCATCGGGCCATCCATCTTTAAACCAAGTGCCAGAGTCCTGTCAATTTTGGTCATCATTGTCCTGTTTCTGAGTACAGGATTGATGACCAGCATTATCTACACCTACAGCCAGGCCTACCTGTTTTCTGATTTCACAACCCCAGATGAGGCCTATGCCCATTTTTTCTTTAAGGGATACACTTATGCAGCCTGGCTGATCCTGGTCATCATGATCTATATCGCCTTAAAGAAGCTCATTGTTTATTTTAGGGAAAACCAGACCAGCAAGTATGATCCGGCAAGCCGGATGAAACTTGAAGCCGTATTTGGAGGGGCGTTCTGGTTTGTCGGCCTGCTTTTTCTGATCGCTACCTCTTCTCCGTTTGAAGTAATGGTCTGCTGGACGCTGGTCATTTGCGCAGCCGTCTTTATCGTCATCTATTCTCTCTATTATCTCATCCCGGAAGTAAAAGCCTCTGGCAGAACTTTTAAAAATTTTTTTTGGAAAATTCTGCTCATCACCATTGTCTTTTGCATCCCGCTTTCCCTTATTGCCCTGTTGTTCAGTAACCAGGGGGAAATGGCAGGCATAGTCATCCTGTTTCACATCCCTACACAAATTATCATCAGCGCACCTCTTTCCTGGTACATTTATAAAAAACGCAGGGAAAGCAATGCAGAACTCACCACTTTAAAAACAGAACTTGACAAGTCAGATGCCAGCCTGAGTTTCCTGCGGTCACAGATCAATCCGCATTTTTTATTCAATGCGCTCAATACCCTGTACGGAACTGCGCTCCAGGAAAATGCGGATCGCACAGGTGAGGGGATACAAATGCTTGGCGACATGATGCGCTTTATGCTGCAGGAAAATATGCAGGAAAAAATCTCCCTGACCCGGGATGTAGATTACCTCAATAATTACATCGCCCTGCAAAAACTGAGAACTTCCCGCTCACCGTCCATTGTTATTGAAACACAAATTGATGAACAGCTCAACAACCAGCAAATTGCACCGATGCTGCTTATTCCTTTTGTAGAAAACGCATTTAAGCACGGCATCAGCCTGCAGCAGCCCTCACACATTAAAATTACGCTTCAAACTAAAGGGAATACACTATACTTCGATGTACACAACAGCATCCATATCAAACCCGACAATGATCCTGAAAAGTTAAAAAGCGGTATAGGGCTGAAAAATGTTGAGCAGCGGCTGGAGCATCTTTATCCAAACCGGCACGAACTGATCATCAGGGAAAGCGCTAAAGAATTTTTCATCCACTTAACCTTGCAACTGACGGGAAATAAGTAATTTTAGAAATGATAGCTATCGCAATTGATGATGAGCCTATAGCCTTGGATGTCGTGAAATCACATGCATCCAAAGTTCCGTTCATTGAACTTAATGCCACATTCACCAATGCATTTGATGCGATCGCTTACCTGCATCAAAACAAAACAGACCTTATTTTCCTCGATATTAAAATGCCGGATATCAATGGCATAGACTTTCTTGGCAGCCTTTCCAATCCTCCGATGGTGATCTTCACGACTGCCTATTCTGAGCATGCAGTAAAAAGCTTTGAACTCGATGCAGTAGATTATCTGCTCAAGCCATTTTCCCTTTCCCGATTCCTTAAGGCCTGTAACAAAGCGCTGGAGCTGCACAACCTCAGGAACAAATTTGAAAGTACCGAGCATCCCGATTCCATTTTCTTCAAAGACGGTTATGAGCAAATAAAGGTACAGATTGAAGACATCCTTTATATTGAAGCGAGCGGCAATTATACCCAGGTACATTTAACCGGCGAAAAGTTACTCAGCACCCGGGTTTCTTTGAGCGAAATGCTATTGTTACTACCGGAAAAGAAATTTACCAGGATCCATCGCGCCTTCATTATCGCCAGGAACAAGATCAGCAAGTTTGACCGCTCACAGGTTTGGATCGACAACCATGTCATACCTATTGGAGCCACTTATGCCAGTAGCCTGCAGGATTTACATTAAAACTAAATGTAAATCCTTATAAAGGAATCTTGAATCAGATATTATTCCTAATATTGTGTAATACGGATTACCTGGTAAAACATTAAACCCTATGTTTAAACTTTCTTTTAAACAGCAAGTGCTGACTGGATTTGCGGTCTCTTTGGCATTTGTCCTCGTTTCAGCGGCAACCTCTTATTTTAGTATAAAATCACTCGGTGAAGATGCCCGGTGGACAAGCCATACCTATGAAGTCTTAAATCTCGTTCAAAAGATTGAGAATCAGGCGCTGAGTGCCGAAACTGGAGTAAGGGGCTACGTACTGTCGCAACAAAATAAATTTCTCGAACCTTATACCCTAAATGCCGCTAAAATTGGCCCCACCATCAGGGAACTGAGAAAATTAGTCTCAGATAATCCGGAGCAAAGCGACCGGGTCGACTCTCTTGAATTCTACGCCAATGAAAAACTGGCGGATATGCAGGGAATACTCGAAAGCAGCGCTTCCAAAGGCCGGACTGCTAGTCTGGAGCAGATCCTGACCGGCAACGGGCAGCGTATAAAAGACAAGATGCTCCGGGTTAGCAACAAAATCACCAAAACCGAATACCTGCTGCTTGCAAAAAGAAAGGCAGACACAGACAAGAGCAATACCAGGACCACATGGATTGTATTGCTCAGCGCTGTTATCATTTTTGGCCTTATCTTATTCTTGTTTTCTTATATCAAACGGACTTTTGACCAGCAAAAACTCACGGAAGAGCAGATGCGGGATTCCAATATTCAGCTCGAAAAGATTTCTGCTGACAATGAGCAAAAGAACTGGCTGCTGACCGGCGCAACGGAGGTCACCGAATCCATGCGTGGTGAACAGGAGATTGAAGAGTTATCTGCAAATGTAGTTTCCCGAATCTGTAATTATATCGGTGCCGGTGTCGGTGCACTTTTTCTGCTTAGCGACAAAAAGAAAACTTTCGTATTCAGGGGCGGCTATGCCTATCAGCAGTCAAAGAGTACCCGCCGGGAATATTCATTTGGCGAAGGACTGATTGGGCAGGCGGCAATAGAAAAGAAAAGTAAAGTGCTCGACAACATTCCTGAAGATTACCTTAAGATCAGTTCGGCACTGGGCAATGCCGCACCCTCCTTTATATTTATCCTTCCCATAATATTTGAAAATAGCACCATAGCTGTTATTGAACTTGGTCTGACAGAAAAACCGGATGAATCTAAATTAATATTCTTAAACACCATTACTGAGAGCATCGGCGTAGCCATAAATAGCGCCATTGCCCGGGTCAAACTCAGAGCATTGTTTGAACAGACCCAGCAGCAGGCAGAGGAGCTGGAAAGTCAGCAGGAAGAATTGCGCACGACGAATGAAGAACTGGTCTACAAATCGGAACAGCTCCAGGCCTCTGAAGAGGAGCTCAGGGTACAGCAGGAAGAGTTGCGCCAGACCAATGCGGAGCTGGAAGAAAAGGCACAACAGCTGGAAGAACGCAATTTACTGGTAAACCAGGCGCGTGAAGCGATGAGCCTCAAAGCAGAAGAACTGGAATTGTCCAGTAAATACAAATCAGAATTCCTGGCCAATATGAGCCATGAATTGCGTACCCCGCTCAATAGTATCCTCATTCTGGCCAGGATCCTCAAGGAAAACAAGCCGGAAAACCTCAATGAAGACCAGGTAAAATATGCCGGTGTGATCCACAATGCGGGAACCGACCTGCTCACACTGATCAATGACATCCTGGACCTGTCCAAGATTGAATCAGGGAAAATTGACCTCACAATTGAACCAGTCAGGCCCCAAAGCATCAAGCAGGGCATGGAGGCCTTATTTGCTGAGCTCGCCAAAAGCAAAAAGATCAGGTTTGAAGCGCTTCTGGACCACGACCTGCCGGAGACCATTCTTACAGACCAGTCAAGACTGGAACAGGTAATAAAAAACCTGCTTTCCAATGCGTTTAAGTTTACATCTGAACATGGTCAGATCACCTTCAGCATCAGCAATGTTCATAAGGGCCATAGGTTTTATTCCGATCAGCTCAACAGCACTCCGGAAAAGGTGCTTGCGTTCAGAGTTGAGGACTCTGGCATCGGGATACCTGAAGACAAACAGCGATTGATATTTGAGGCATTTCAGCAGGCAGACGGTTCTACCAGCAGAAAATATGGCGGAACCGGCCTGGGACTTTCCATAAGTAAGGAACTTGCCGTTATACTTGGGGGTGAGATCCAGGTGCAAAGTGAAGTGAATTCAGGAAGTACTTTTACATTATTCATTCCTGAGCGCAACATCGCAAATGCCGGTCAGGAAACCCATGCATCCGAAGAAAAAACAACACAGGAGTCGGGAATTCGGACGCTCATCCCCGAACCGGCGACCATGCGGGCAAAAGGTCCCAGGCCTCAGACCCTCCTCATTGTAGAAGATGATCTTGCCTTCGCAGAGGTGCTGAGTGACTATGCCATTGAGAAAGGCTTTCAGCCTATTCTTGCGCATAGCGGGGATACAGGACTTGAAATGGCCGCGTCTCAACTTCCCGATGCAATTGTTCTCGACATCATGTTACCCGTCATGGATGGCTGGACCATCTTAAAAAAACTGAAGTCTGATCCGAGGACCAGACACATCCCTGTCCATATGATGTCGGCCGGAACGGTAAAGGAGAGTGAAGCAAAACAACAGGGTGCCATTGGCTTTCTCAAAAAACCTATTGAAAAAGATCAGCTTGATGAAGCATTTGAGCTCCTTAGCACAGCCTATACCAAATACAACCTGAATAAAGTGCTGGTCATCGAAGACCAGGAACTGCAAAGCAAGATCCTGACCCAGCAACTGTCTGACAAAGGCGTAGAGGTCAAGCAAGCATTCACGGGAAATGAGGCGCTGGAACTATTGAAAACGCAGGTTTTTGATTGTATCATCCTCGATCTCAAACTTCCCGATATTTCTGGATTTGACCTGCTCGACAAAATTAAATCACAACCGCAACATGCGCACGTTCCTGTGATCATCAACACGGCAATGGAGCTGGACGACGACAAGATGGCACACATCATGAAATACACGGAGGCGATGGTATTGAAATCCAACAAGTCCAATGACAGACTGATTGATGAAGTGAGCCTCTTTATGAACAAATTGAAACAGGATGACAAGCCGGCTTCCAAAACAACTGCAAAAGGAAAAAGCGTTTCAACCATTGAAAAAGCCCTTAAAGGGAAAACAATACTGATCACCGATGACGACATGAGAAATATTTTTGCCCTTTCCAGTGCCCTGCAAGGATATGAAATAAATATCCACGTCGCAAACAACGGAAAAGAAGCCATTCAAAAACTGCAGGAAAACCAGGAAATTGATCTCGTGCTGATGGACATCATGATGCCTGAAATGGATGGTTATGAAGCCATGCGGGCAATTAGAGGCGAAAAGAAATTTGCCAAGCTGCCAATTATTGCATTGACAGCGAAGGCCATGAAAAATGACCGTGAAAAATGTATAGAAGCAGGTGCAAATGACTACATTTCAAAACCTGTTGACATGGACAAGCTCTTATCCATGCTCAGGGTTTGGCTAAGCTAGTATGAATAGTCCTCATCCCGAAACGATTACTTATGAGCAGCTTTCAGATCTCATCAATCTGGTCAGGCATATACACGGATTCGATTTTAGTGATTATTCAGCGGCGTCTTTAAAGAGAAGGGTCACCAGGATCATGCAGCTTCAAAAACTGGATCTTTTTGACCTTCGGACATTATTGACCAACGACGCTGATTACTTCGAATCCTTTTTGATAGAGGTGACAGTGAATGTTACCGAAATGTTCAGGGATCCACCTTTCTACCAATCCTTAGCCGCACATGTCATCCCTTACCTAAGATCATATCAGCGCATCAAAGTATGGAACGCAGGATGCTCAACAGGTGAAGAACTGTATTCTTTTGCCATACTTTTTTCAGAAGAAAATCTATACGACAGGGCGTTCTTCTATGGGACAGATGTCAACAATGAGGTGCTCGAATATGCTAAAAATGGCATCTATGACCTTCAGAAAATGAAACAATATTCTGAAAATTATCACAAGACCGGTACCCTGCACACATTATCAGACTATTATACAGCTAAATACGATGCTGCAAAAATAAACCGTGCTTTAAAAAAGAATGTGCTTTTTTCGGTTCACAACCTTGCTTCAGACGGGGTATTTAATGAATTTCAGGTGATATCCTGCAGAAATGTACTGATCTACTTTAATACTGATCTTCAAAAACGGGTTATTGAGTTATTTTACAATAGTTTAGCTAATTTTGGTTTTCTTTGCCTCGGGTCAAAGGAGACACTACGGAATGATGAAATCGGGCGTTTTAAGATCATTGACAAAAAAAATAACATTTATCAGAAAATAGCCTGAGGGCCTATAGTAAACCTAAGAATCCCATGGAAAAAATTAACATATTAATTGTTGATGACAGACCCGAAAATATTGTTGCCCTTGAAGCACTATTGCAAAGGACTGATATTAATCTCATCAGCACCACCAATCCCAACGAGGCTTTAAGACTTTCCTGGGAAATGGATATCGCGATAGCATTGGTTGATGTACAAATGCCCGAAATGGACGGTTTTGAACTGGTTGAGATCTTAAAAAGCAATCCGCGTACTAAAGACATACTCATTATATTCGTTACAGCAATTTCCAAAGAGACTAAATATGCCGTTAAGGGCCTCAATACAGGTGCAGTTGACTATCTGTATAAACCCCTGGACCCCTTTGTAACTTCGGCGAAAGTCGATTCATTCATACAGTTTATCCGAAACCAAAGAGAGTTAAAACGCAAGAACAAGGAACTGGAAGCGTATCAAAAGGAGCTGATCAAAGCAAAGGAACAGGCGGAGCAGGGAAAAAGAATTAAAGAAAACTTTCTGGCCAATATGAGCCATGAGATCCGCACACCAATAAACGGAATTATAGGTATAGCCCACCTGCTGGAACGCAGCGGGCTCAATGCCGAGCAAAAAGAAATGGTAGATCTCCTCGAGATTTCCTCCAACTCCCTCCTTGGTGTAATTAATGACATCCTTGACCTTTCCAAGATAGAAGCAGGGAAGTTTAAGATCAACAGAAGCGAAACTGATATCATAAATATGTGTAATGCCGTGGTAAACCTGCTGCGGATCAGGGCAAGAGAAAAAAAACTGGAGCTAATCACGCATTTTGATCCTAATCTGCCAAACCACGTCATGGCTGACTCACTTCGTCTGAACCAGATCCTGATGAACCTGATTGGAAATGCGATTAAATTTACCTCCCGGGGCAGCATTACCCTAAAAGTTGAAATTCTGACTAGAAAAGGAAATAATGTGAGGATCAAGTTTTCAGTAATTGACACAGGTATAGGTATCGCCAATGAAAATATCGACAAGATCTTTGAAACATTTGAACAGGCTGATGAGCAGACTACTGTAAAATTCGGAGGAACTGGTCTTGGGCTTTCTATAGTAAAGAACCTTGCAAAACTCAAAGGCGGTTTGCTTGAGGTGACCAGCGAAGAAGGTATCGGCAGTACATTTTGCTTCACAAACTGGTACGAAGTCGTCAAAGAAGTCCCCGTTCCTGAAAAAATCGTAAAGGAAATACTCACCCCATTCAATAACTTACGGGTATTGGTCGCGGAAGACAACCCGATCAACAAATTCCTGATCGTAAAAATCCTTAAAGACTGGATGATTGATGCAGATGTAGTAGAAAACGGGAAAGACGCATTGGACAAGCTCAGGGAAAATGATTATGACATCATACTCATGGATACCTTCATGCCGGTGATGAACGGTCTTGACGCCATAAAACTAATCAGAGGAGGTCATGTGCCCGGCAAAGAAAACGTACCGGTAATCACTTTCTCGGCTGCAGTAATGGAAAACGACAAAAAGACGGCAATAGAAGCAGGAGCAAACGATGTGATCAGCAAACCTTTTGAACTGGAAGTCCTGCATCAGAAGCTCAGCAAATATACTACTTATTGAAAAAGGTCATGGTTTGTGCAGGCCCCGCAGTCACAAAACTTTTGATCAGCTCTACACTTTTATCTATCAGCGCGGGCAGTTCCGGCTGCTCATCCTTGTCAAAAGGGGCAAGCACGTAATCTACCTGTCTGCCCTTTGCAAAATTGTCACCGATTCCGAAACGCAGCCGTGCATAATTTTGCCCGCCGCAAAGACCTTCTATGCTTTTCAATCCGTTATGCCCTGCGCTGCTGCCCTGCAGTTTTAGCCTGAGTTTCCCTAGAGGCAACGCCAGGTCATCAACCAGAACCAATACATTTTCCGGGGCGATTTTTAGTTCATGCAGCCAGTAATTGACTGCCTTTCCGCTCAAATTCATAAAAGTGGTCGGCTTTATAACATGAAGCTTTTTGCCTTTAAAGGACACTTCGGAATAATAGGCCAACCGCAAGTTAGAAAAGGTGCCTCCCAACTGCTCGACCAATTCATCAGCAATATTAAAACCTATATTGTGCCTTGTATTTGCATATTCGGGGCCAATATTTCCTAAACCTACAATTAGATATTTCATTTCCCGCAAAGATAATAGTTTATATGGAAGCAAAGCGCCGTTCATAAAAAAGCAGCACCGTTTATGGTGCTGCTTTTATGGCTATGCCAATAAAAATTATTTTTTACCAGCTTGCTGCTCTGCTTGTTTCAATGCTCTTGACATACCTACAGAAACGATAGTATCTTCAGGAATGTTTGTCACCACGTATTTGCCTTCTTCAAGGTCACGTACACGGAACAAACTACCAACTTCTAATTTGCTAATGCTTACTTCAACAGCCTGAGGCATGTCTTTAGGTAAAGCTTTAACACGAAGTTTACGTAATTTCTGCACCAGTTTACCACCCATTTTGACACCAGGAGAAGTTCCGGTCAATTTAACAGGAATTTCCATCAGGATTTGTTTGTCATCAAACAACTGAAGAAAATCTACGTGTAATAATAAGTCCGTAAGCGGGTGAAATTGTAAATCCTTGATCACTGCTTTCACTTTTTGACTACCAAGAGTAATCTCAACAAAGTTAGCCTCTGGCGTATAAATAGCGTCTTTCAAATCAGTTGCCAATACGGCAAAATGTGCTTGCTCTTTACCACCATACAATACTGCAGGAACCTTGCCTTCATAGCGAAGCTCTTTAGCATCGCGTTTCCCTACGTTCTCTCTCGGAGAACCGCTAATTGCGATTGTTTTCATTTTTATTTATTTATATATTACTCGAATCTTTCATGACCGCTTTGATCAACCGGGATTCAATTTTTTGTTAAACATTAAAAAGATCACTGATAGAACCATGTTCATTCACATTCGCTATTGCTTTTGCAAACAATGGTGCGGTGCTCAGTACCCTAATCTTTGAACTCTGTTGTTTCAACGGAATAGTATCCGTAACGATCAGTTCCGTAAGCATTGAATTCTCTATTGTCTCATATGCCTTGCCGGACAATACGGGATGCGTACACACTGCCCTTACGCTTTTAGCTCCCTTTTCCATAATCAACGCTGCAGCCTTGGCGAGTGTACCTGCGGTATCGCAGATATCATCCATCAGCACTACATCAAGCCCTTTTACATCACCGATGATCGACATGGATTCTATCTCATTGGCGCGTTTACGGCGTTTGTCACAGATCACCACCTCGGCATTAAAAAATTTAGCAAAGGTGC
>NZ_DATHGC010000247.1:0-3486 GCF_035317785.1 Pedobacter sp.
GGCAAGGTTTAATGCATTGGGAACCAGGGAATATACTCCTGAAATGATGGAATGGATCAGGAACCCTAACTTTCAATACCGGGAAAACCCGGGTGCCAATCGCTGGGAGTATTTCGGCAGTACCGACTGGGTAAAAGAGGGGATGAATAAGTACAACGGCATGCAGAATTATTCTCTGTCTGTAAGCGGGGGTGATCAAAAGCTGAATTACCTGGCCTCGGGCGGGTACTACCAGCGTGATGGGGTGCTTCGCTATGGACCGGATGACAACTCCAGGAAGAACCTGAAGCTGAATGTCAATGCGGAACTGAATAAATACCTGAGTGTTGGCTTTGTGGGTGGCTATGTGGGCTCTTTTGTCAATGAAAATTCAAACGGCACTGACAATATCATCGCCAACCTGTATCGCAGCCGCAACCGGCAGACTATTTTTACCCCGGCAGAGGATCAGACTGGCCAGCCTTTTAATGGTGACCTGCAGGTAAATGCCATCGATATTCAGAAGAATGCCGGACTGGAGACCCGTAATTATGAGACTTTCCAAGGCAAATTAAATTTAACTGTGAAAAATCTTGTTAAGGGATTGACGGCTGATTTTACGGGCTGGAGAAACCAGGACACTTACAATATGGAGGCCAACAGAAGAACACTGGTCTGGTATGGACGCACCACTGAACTGGAGCGGTTTTCTATCAATAAGCCCAATAGCATGGAAATGATCAAGAACAGGGGATTCCATAATAATTTTCAGGGCGTACTGAATTATGACCTGACCGTTAAAAATCATCATTTCAAATTACTGGGCGGTGCCTCTTATGAGGAGTCCCGTAAGGATCAGTTGCGTGCGCTGGCCCAAAGCATGGTCAATAATGATTTTTTCAGTTTTAATTTTGCTGATCCATTGACCAAACAGAACTTTGATCTGGTAGAGACATGGGCCATTGGTTCTGTATTTGGACGGTTCAACTATGATTTTTCAGAAAAATACTTGTTGGAAGCCTCTTTTCGCTATGATGGCAGCTCCCGGCTAGCTCCTGAAAACCGCTGGCAGTTGTTTCCGTCGTTTTCTGCAGCATGGCGCATTAATCAGGAATCTTTCATTAAGGATAATTTCCCTTTGATCTCCAATTTAAAATTGAGGGCATCCTGGGGGCAGCTGGGTAATGGTTCTGTATTGGGCTTTTACGAGTATATCCCCTTGCTGAATGCCGGGCTTGGAGAGAGCCGTGCCGATTATCCAAACGTGATCTTTAACGGGCAGCAAAGCCAGTTTTTCTTTCAGAAGCAATTGTCTTCGCCGACCAAGACCTGGGAAACGGTGCAACAGGCAAACATTGGTATTGACCTTGGATTGCTCAATGAGCGGCTAGTCCTTACTGCTGATGTATTTGAAAAACGAAATAAGGATATGCTGGCACTAATTAAGGTTCCCAGTATTATTGGTGTTGAAACCGGAGCTGTCAATGTCGGCGAGTTAAAAAGCTATGGCTGGGAGCTGGATATAAAATGGAGAGATAAGATCGGCAGCGTTGGCTACAACGTAGGCTTTAATATTTCGGATAACCAGAATAAGGTGATCAAATATGATGGAAGAAGTTCTGTCAATGGCGGGCTGGTTGAACTGCTGGAAGGATATCCTTTGAACAGTGTGTGGGGATATAAGACCGACGGGTATTTCCAGACGCAGCAGGAAGCAGATGATTACAAAGCAAAGGTGCAATATCCTTTTGCCCCGGCAAATGCTTTTAAACCTGGTGATGTCAGGTATGTTGACCTGAACGGGGATGGCAAGATCAGTTCAGGCGGAGCTACTCCTGAAGATCCGGGAGACCTGGCTTATCTGGGTACCACCAGCGGCAGGTATACCTATGGAATGGATCTTGGACTGAACTGGAAAGGCATTGATTTTTCAGTCATGTTCCAGGGGGTTGCCAAACGTGCCTTCCTGCTGAACAACAACGCACTGGTACCATTTAATCAAAGTGCCTTCATGCCTTACAGCATCTTTATGGACCGCTGGACACCGGAAAACCCTGATGCTATGTTCCCGCGCTTGTACCAGGGAAATACGTATAACTATCAGGCTTCTGACAGGTCTGTGCAAAACGGGTCTTATTTGCGCTTAAAGAATGTGCAGCTTGGGTATACCATTCCTTTCAGAAAAAAATTTATTCAGAACATGAGGATATATTTTGCCGGGCAGGACCTTTGGGAAAAGACGGATGTGCTGAGTGTGTTTGATCCCGAGGTGGGGAACGACGCCGACGCGGGAACATATCCGTTCTTCCGTACTGTATCATTTGGTCTTAATGTTACTTTTTAATCGAAATTTTATGAAAACAATCAATATAGCACTAATTTGTATACTGCCTCTTACATTTATAGGCAGCGGCTGCAAGCTGGACAGATTTCCGGAGACTGAATTCAGTGATATAAACTTCTGGAATACGGAAACTGATCTGATCAATGCCTGTAACAGGATGTACCAGGAATTGCCGGGCTACGCTGCGGACAATCGTGCCGAAGACAATATAGGGCCGGGATCAAACCAGGTCAGCACCGGAAGCAGACCGGTACCGGGCTCAAGTCCGGACTGGACCGACCCTTATAAAAGGATTTTCACTGCAAATAACATTCTTGAAAAAGCCGGCAAGGCAAATGTTTCTGAAACAGTAAAGAACCGTTATTTTGCGGAGGCACGTTTTTTCCGGGCTTACAATTATTTCAGCCTGATGCAAAAATATGGTGCCGTGCCTTTATTGCTAAAGACACTGGACATCAAGTCCCCCGAACTTTCTATGCCGCGCACAGCAAGAGCTGCGGTTGCGCAGAGTATTTACGATGATCTGGATTTTGCGGCGCTTTGGCTCCCTTCAAATGCTGAATTGCCTGCGGCCCAGTTTGGCAGGTTGACCAAGAGTGCTGCATGGGCTTTCAAAGCGAGGGTGGCATTGTATGAAGGCACGAGGGCAAAATTTCACAATGATGGTGACTGGCAATCGCACCTGAACAAGGCTGTGGATGCGGCCACTTTGGTCATGGCGCAGGGCCATACCCTCAATCCGAATTATAGCAATCAGTTTTTAATAGCGGGAGAGGGACCAACGAATAAAGAAAACATCCTTGTCAAGATCTATGGACCTAGCAGTGCCAATGTACTCCTGGGACACAACAATTCCAGGGATCTTGAAAATGGAAGGATAGCACCGACACGCAGCTTGATGCGGCAGTATTTGTACACTGATGGTTTGCCTGCCTGGACTACTGAAAACCTGCCGAGTTCTACAAAATCATCGCTGTTTATTCCGGAAAGTAACGAAGCTGGTTATGATGACATCTTTAAAAACAGGGATCCCAGGTTTAAGATGACTTTGTTCGTCATTGGCGAGCCTTCTTATCAGCGTCCATGGGTGCCGGTTACTTCACTGGGATCCAGAACTGCCTTTGCCGGTAAAAAAGGGTTTAGCCTTGCGGATAATGCGGTAA
>NZ_DATHGC010000248.1:0-13494 GCF_035317785.1 Pedobacter sp.
CCCGTTTCCAGTAACCATTTCCCGGGTTGGCAAAATAGTTCCGGCCGTTTACACTGGTCAATCCCCAATATAAACCAGTTTGATGCTTATGGTGTTCAGGACTAAATTCTGTAAGTATACCTTTGCCGTCAGGAGCGGCAATCGGGTGTATGTACGGGCGAAAGTTTTCGCCCGCATTTTGTGTTAAAATAATTGCTTTGCTATCAGCTTTCAGGACAGAAATCGTTCCGGATTTTTCATCCTGATGAACTTCCAGCGCAACATCATCATTTTTAGAACCCGTCAAATATTTCGGAACGGCCCATAGGAGAAACAATAGGGTAATAAAAAGCAGAATTGATTTTAACATAACAACAGGCTTACATTTTGGTTACCCTAAATATATGGTTTAGAACCAATAAGCCAATTATTTTGTTGAAAATTTGTATAGACAAGTTGTTTAGTTGTCACTTTTCGGATCATATTCAAGCGGAAGCTGATCCCCAATTCTTTTACGACCCCAGAATCCCTGTATCAAAATATCCTTATAGTTTGCATAACTTCCTTTACTGTCAATCTTCCCATCTAATTGGAAAATTGAGCCCGTTTTCTCCAGATAGCGTGTTTCCGATTCACGTTTTGTCAGTCGTTCCGGCTCAGCGGCCTTTTTCTTGTCGAATACAGTAAAAAGACGTTTTTTGTATTTGAATGCGATAAAATTACTGTCTATCCGTTCAATAATCTGATCGGTGATTATTGGATTGGGATCAACTTCAAGCGGGTAACCAAAGTTCAGTATTGCATAAGTTAGAAAACCTTCTTTTCTGGTAGTATTCCTGTACAGTGCTCTCAGGTAATGCATCAAAGATCCTTCATAGGTTTTCTTTCTATTGGTTTTCCATTCGAGTTTCTGGACTTCGGTTCCTTCCATGTTTTCAAAAATCGACTCACCATCATAAATGGTTACCTCGGTTTTTGTATTGTACCTGAAGTTCCTGAGCAAATATTTAATTCGATAGCCCAGTTTAACGTTCTCTATGATAAAAAAATTACCGGAAGTTGCTTCAACCAAAGACTGGTTTGTAGAAAAGTCTATTACATCGGTATTTAATATTTTACAAGCTTTGGCATTTTCAGATTCTCCCATAAAATATTTCATAAATATTTTCAGAAAATTCTTTCTTTGCGAACCATCTCCGACCACAACGGTTTTTAGGTCAATGGCTTTTTGCAGAAGCGAAATATTTAAGGTTTCCGCTTTGTCAGCAATTGCAACATCTTTTTTTACTGATGAGTAACCCAGCATATTCACAACAACATGATAGGTGCCTGAACTAAGATTGGTAAAGGTAAATTCACCTTTAACATTTGTTGCCGTGATTTTTTGAGAACCATCAATAAATACTGTAGCAGCCTCTACGGGTTCTCCTTTAGCATTATTGACTGTTCCGGTAAGTGTAAAAACGTCTTGTGCCTGCAATTGGAAACTGCAAAGCAGCAGCAAAATAGTGACCAGAGTGCGTATCATTTTATGGATGTTGTAGTTCACGCCATTGTGAACTAAAGTATTATGCTTTTCTGTAATATATTCAAAACCCGCAGATTTATAGCATTTTATAGCCATTTGGTTCTTGTCCCATACCAGAAGCTCAATCTTGCTGCAGTTATAGAGCCGTTTGCACTCATCGGTCAGCATTCTAATAAAGTATTTGCCAAATCCCATGCCTCTGAGTTTCGAATCTCCAACCAGCACTCTTCCTAATCGGGGTATTCCGTTTTCCTGGGGTATGATCTCGCCAAAGGCAAAAGGGATGTCATTTTGTGAATACCCAATGTAAAAAGTACGATCGGGATGAAGTAACTGATAACTTAAGATTTGCTGTTCTGTGATGGGATATGAAAAGTCAGTGCCAGAAAATTGAAGTAATAACTCAGGGCTTGTGATCCATTTTTCTAAAAGAAGGAAGTCAGAAGAATCGTATGGTTTTAACATGTATAATATTTTGAGAACGATAGCTTAAATATAAAAAATTCTACATTTAATTTCACTCATTCATTTTCTCCATCTTCTTTTTCCTCTGCATATTCAATTTTGGCCCTGTTATTTAGCTTTGGCAGGATGGGGGGTGTTCCGGAAATACCAACACCAAAACACGCCAGTACGATCATAATGATCAGGCCGGTCAGGCGTAATGTTTTCTTTAATCGCTTCATGTAAAATAATTATCGGGCAGCACGGACGGCTCCCATTCCACTATGTCATATTATTTATCTCCTGTGGGGTTTAGAAAATATTGGAAGGGATATGTTGCCGCTCAGAAACGAGACGGACATCGTAAAACAAGGTGGTTTTTAGATAATTGAGCGTTTTCGTTAATCTTAAGTTTTCATTAAACTGAACACGTAAGAGATGGTTTGCGGCAAACAGAAAATCCTTGAAACTAAAGTTTATCCCCTGATTTGCATTGCCAGTTGTTTTGATAAACCGAAAGTAAGACAGCCTGGAGACGTGCTGCCTTTCCATGCTGCAAATTGTCTGTTCAGTAGATTGTGCAGAAAGCACATAAGCAGATTTTGCTGTTAAAGAAATCGAACCGGCAGTGATGTTGACAGTTATAAGAATTGTCAGCAGCAATTTCAGTGGATTAATGTGATTACGACTAAAAGATAAATTCAACATCGTTACAAAGATAACAGGATCTTATTCGTCATTTTATATAACTTTAATAAAACTCAAAAATCATATGGTTTTAAGAAACAAGTGTTCATGGACAGTAGCGGTAGCGATCCTATCTATAATGTCAGAGTCTGCACTTTGCCAGAATAGATCAATTGCCCTGAATGTTAAAAATTCGCATTATTTTACTTATGAGGGCAAACCCACTGTTTTAATTACTTCCGGTGAGCATTATGGTGCGGTTTTAAATCTCGATTTTGATTACATCACGTACCTCAATGAATTAAAATCTAAGCGTTTAAATTTAACCCGGACATTTACCGGAGCATATGTAGAACCCGCGGGAGCTTTTTCGATTAGCAACAATACGCTGGCACCTGTATCCGGGCGCTTTATTTGCCCCTGGAAGCGCAGCTCAATCCCAGGTTACAACGGCGGAGGAAACAAATTTGATCTCAGTAAATGGGATGATGCCTATTTTGCAAGACTTACAGATTTTGTTGCTCAGGCACAAAAAAGAGGGATCATTATTGAACTTGCTTTTTTCTGTCCTTTCTACGATGAATCACAATGGAAAATAAGTCCAATGAATGCGGTCAATAATATCAATGCCATCGGATCGATGGCAAGTAAGTTCGTTTATACCCTGGATAAAGGCGCAGATCTGCTGTCAGTTCAAAAAGACCTGGTACAAAAAATTGTTCATGAACTTAAAGATTATAAGAATCTTATTTATGAAATCTGTAATGAACCTTATTTTGGCGGGGTTAGCCTGGAGTGGCAATACCACATTGCAGACATCATAAGAGAAACAGAAAAGGATTTTAAGAATCCGCACCTTATCTCACAAAACATTGCCAACAATACTCAAAAGATCAAAGATCCGCATGCTGCTGTTTCTGTATTCAACTTTCATTATGCAACACCGCCGGTAGCTGTGGCCGAAAATTATAACCTGAATAAGGTCATCGGCGATAATGAAACTGGCTTTAAAGGCAATGCAGACGAAACCTACAGAATGCAGGGCTGGTTGTTTATCATGGCAGGCGGAGCATTGTACAATAATCTGGATTATTCTTTCACTATTGAAAAAGAGGACGGGACTTATCAATATCCTGCTACCCAGCCCGGGGGCGGAAGTGTTACATTACGAGAGCAGCTGAGCTATTTAAAGCATTTTATTGATGATCTTGATTTTGTTAACATGCATCCTGATGTTTCATTCATCACGGAGAAGTTTTCAAAGGATGCCCAGGTACAGGCCCTTGCCGAACCAGGTAACCAATACGGCGTTTATATCTATGGAGAGAAAAAAGTTGATCTGGAATTAGATCTTCCGGCAGGAAGCTATAAAATTGAATGGACAAATACCATCACCGGGCTTAAAGACAAAGCCAAAATACTTAAACACGCGGGTGGTCAGGTCAATCTCATGGTGCCAAATTATAATAAAGATATTGCGCTGAGTGTTAAACGCATTTAAAAAACATACCTTAGAAAGATGTATGCCCCAGGAGAAAGCAAAATATGAGAATAACCAATGGGTTATGGGTCTTTTATAAAAAATTAATCATACCCTCTTCAGCATTATCAGTTTGTTTGGGTTTGATGATGGGTACAGGCATGAAAATTATAAGTATGGCGGGATTTTCCTATATTTTTCTTACTCCGTTCTTCCATCTGATGATATATGATCTGACAAATCCAAAGGAATATTATTTCTATCATAACTTAGGCTTAAGTAAGCTCATGTTGTGGGTTGCTACAATAGCAAGCAGCTTAATCGCAGGTTTAATGCTGATGGCCATATGAATGGCTTGCACGTAGACAGTGTGACAAAAAACTTTGGCTTGAGACAGGTCTTAACGGATGTATTTATTTCCTGTAAAAAGGGAGAGGTCATTGGGCTCCTTGGCAGAAATGGTTCGGGAAAGTCTACTTTATTGAAGATCATATTTGGGTCTCTTAATGCCGATAATAAGTTTATCAGGGTAAATGGCAGACATTTAAAAAGCTTATATGATAATATTGATACCATTCAGTATTTGCCCCAGGATAGCTTTTTGCCCAAACACATCAGAATAGCGGATATTATAAAGA
This sequence comes from Pedobacter sp., assembly GCF_035317785.1. GTDB lineage: Bacteria > Bacteroidota > Bacteroidia > Sphingobacteriales > Sphingobacteriaceae > Pedobacter. The sequence continues at coordinate 4,757 of NZ_DATHGC010000248.1, forward strand.
TATTCTGTATAAAACATCAAGTCAGGAATCTTTTGGAACTTAGTTTAATCAAGCCACATCTTCGTAAAAAAAGCGGGGAGCTTTCCGGCGGCGAACAAAGGATCATTGAGGTTTTAATAATGATTTATTCTGAAGCGGAATATTTGCTGTTTGACGAACCTTTTAACGGACTCGGTCCGCTCCATGTCGAAATTATCAAAGACCTGATCAAAGCGCATTCTGATCGAAAAGGATTTATTATTACCGATCATGATTACCGCAATGTCCTGGATATTTCTACCGGAATCATTTTAATGCATGATGGCGGGACAAAAATCATTAAGGATAAAAATGATTTAGTGCGCTGGGGGTATTTACCTTCAAGTTCGCTCAGCAACGCATAATGTTTCTAAATTGAAATGAGATCGCATAGTCTCTTTGCATTGTTTTAGTTTTGGCACAAACTAACAAACAGATGTCAAAAACAAAACTTACCATCAATAACAACGGTTCTGTGAAAATAGAAGGCGATTTCGAGATTGTCGATAAAAGCGGGACCGTTTATGGCTTGCAGGGCAGAAACGTACTTTCCATTTGTCGTTGCGGACTGTCAAAGAATAAACCGTTTTGTGACGGCTCGCACAATGGGCATTTTGAGCATGAAGCTGTCGCTTTTGACCTTCCTCCAAAAAAAGTTTAAAATCTGATAATATCAGTATCCGGAGGGGTATGGCCCAGGAGCCTGCACATACTCATGATCTGTCCCTTATGGTGAAATTCATGTGTGGTCATGTGAGTGAAGACCGCCAGAATAGTAGCCTCTACATATCTGTTCCCTGATTTATAATTGGCTACAAGCTGCTCATATTCTTCAGCAAATTTGTCAAGAAACTGTTCGATAATCCTATCCGCGTCTTCAAAAAGCTTTTTGACCTCAGTCAATGACGAAAAACCCTGTTCATTATAAAACGTTCTATCCATTTTCATTGCGAAATTTCCTGCCCAGGAGAGATAGGTATTTACGATGTGCACCAGCGTCGCCGCGATTGTATTGTTATTAAATGCAGCCACCGGAATAAACACATCATTCTTTACTTCTTTTTCCAGAAATCGAAAAACTGCCGCTCTTGATCCTTTGATCAGATCATATTGGTTTTCAAGTAAGCTCATAATCCTAAACCGATTAATTGATACCGCTAATTTAGGAATTATTTGCTTTCCTGATTTCCTGCCATATATTTATCTTAGTAAGAACATATTATCAGACAAACCGATTATGCAAAAAATACCAACTTTATATGAATGGGCCGGAGGCAAGGAAGCTCTTGAGAACTTAACTGAACTTTTTTATAGTAAAGTCCTTAAGGACGAGCTCTTATATCCCGTATTTAAGAATATGGCAGGGGATCACAGCAAACATGTTGCTCATTTCATCGCAGAAGTATTCAACGGTCCTGCTTTTTACACAAAGGACGACAGCGGGAGCCACGCAAAAATGGTCGCTCATCACCTGGGCAAAATGCTGGACGAACAAAAACGCAAGCGCTGGATGGAACTGCTGCTGGAAAGCGCAGATGAAATTGGATTAGCATCCGATCCGGAGTTCCGATCTGCACTTATAGGCTATCTGGAATGGGGGAGCAGGATAGCTGTAATGAACTCCACGACAACAGAAAACCCGGTAAATGAAAACGAGCCAATGCCAAAATGGGGCTGGGGCGAAACAGGTGGCCCGTATATTCCTTACTAAGTAGAACTATACTAATTCACTATGAAAAAAAGAATTGAGCTGGTTTATAAAATTGTAAATGCACTGATGCTTTGGTTTGCGCTCATTCTCCAATTTTACATCTCTACGAGATTGTACCTGGAGGATGGTCGTTCAACTGCCGGGGCAATAGTTCAGATCATCAGCTACTATACCATACAAACTAACCTGCTTATTGCAGCAGCTATGACCTGTATTTTGATAAAACCTGGATCTAAATTGGGAAACTTCTTTTCCAGGACTTCGGTACTGACCGCCATTGCAGTCTACATTCTAATCGTGGGCCTCATCTATGCCACTATACTTAAAGGTATTTGGAAATTGGAGGGACTTTTTAAACTTACTGATTTTTTATTACATACGCTAAGTCCAATAGCCTATGTATTGTTTTGGATTATATTTGTGCCTAAGGATAAGATCAAATGGAAATCGTTGTTATCCTGGGCACTCTTTCCACTTTTGTACCTCATTTATAGCCTGATCAGAGGAGCGATCTCCGGTTATTATCCATATCCATTTGTAGATGCCGCAAAATTTGGATACGCGCAAGTAGCAATTAACGCTGTCGGGGTGCTTTTGTTATTTTTAGCAATCAGTTCACTGCTGATCGGTGTAGCACGGCTTTACCCTAAAAGATCATGATTCTGGACTATTTATTTACTTTGCTGCATTTGATCATCATTGGCTTTAATTTGCTGGGCTGGATATGGTCATCAACCAGGAGACTGCATCTTATATTTGTTTTGCTAACTGCTGCGTCATGGTTTTTACTCGGAATTTGGTACGGAATAGGTTATTGTCCCATTACAGACTGGCAGTGGCAAATCAAGGAAAAGCTTGGCGAAACCAATCTGCCAAATTCATTTATTAAATATTTTGCAGATAAGGTCACTCACAGCGATATTTCATCTGACCTGATAGATGCTGTAACTGCGATATCTTTTGTGCTAGCAGCGGCCTTATCAGTATATCTAAATTTTTTTAGGAAAAACAACCAACAGAAACTTAATTAGCTTTATCTGTCATATATAGCTCTAATTTTCCTCCTTTGACCACATCCTTAAAACTTATTTTATTTTCTTTGAGCATGCGGCCATTCAACTTCGCTGATTTTATATAGATGTTTTCAGGTGAATTGTCGTGGGCCTCAACTATAAATTCCTTCCCGGGATAATATTGGCTGTTCAATTTAATTCTGGCAGTCCTAAACAGCGGACTAGTGAGGTCCAGCGTTTGATCGGCAGATGTGCCGCCGTTCATTTCAAATAAGCCAAGTGAAGCCATCACAAACCAGGCACCCATCTGACCCTCGTCTTCATCACCATTCCATCCCACATACGGTGATGCATCATAAAAAGTGTCCAGTATTTTCCTGGTGTAGTATTGCGTTAAATGCGGCTTTCCCGCATAATTGAAAAGATAAGCCGCCTGCATGTTGACCTCATTGCCATGATTGATGTAGTATTCTGCAGATTGCCCTGTTGTCCGGTCCAGTGCATGAGCAGCAAATTTATGCTGTTCAGATTTTTCAAACCCATTTTCCAGTCTGGTTAAAAAGAGGTCCTTGTCAGTATATTTTATCAGTCCAGGAATATCATGAGGTACATAGAAGGAGTACTGCCACGAATTACCTTCTACAAAGTGTTTCACTGAAAAGAGATCAAAGTCCTTGATAAATGAGCCATCAGCCTTTCTTGGTACAACATATCGCAGCTTCGGTTCAAAAGCATTTTTCCAGTTTCCAGACCGCTTTAAAAAGAAATTGTAATCGTCATTTTTATTAACGAGCCTGGCCATTTGAGCGACACACCAATCATCAAAGGCATAATCCAGTGTCTTGGATGCTGCACCCTTTTCCACCGGTACATAGCCTTTTTTTGCATAATCCGTTATTTGAGGATTGCCCGGATGTCCGCCACCAACGGACTGCGGCTCAATCGCTACATTTTTCTTCATTGCACCATAGGCCGTTTCTGCATCTGTTTTAACTATTCCCTTTAAATAAGCACTGGTCATTAGTGCCATCTCATGCGATCCTTCCATGATACCTGAATATTCAATCCCGGTCGGGCCTTTAGAGAGCCATCCCGTTTTCTCATACATCTCAAGCTGGGTGCCCACCAATTGTTCAACCGTTTCCGGTGAAGTGAGTGTCCACAAAAGGTTTAAATTCCAAAATGTATTCCAGTAGGCGTCTCCACCTATCATTGCCTTGCGCTGTGCAGGCAATTGCTGTATATTTTCACTGGCATCGGTATATTTGCCGTTTACATCGCTCATGATCATCTTTCCCGTAAAGCACCGGTAGTAATTGGTGTAGAATTTTATCTTGTCTGTTTCTGAATCTCCCTCCACGTCGATCGTTTTCAGCACATCATTCCATACAGTCCGGTTGTGTTTCACTAAGGCGTCAAAATCCCAGTCAAACTCTTTCAGCTCGGTTTTCAAATTCAGTCTTGCCTGATCCATGTTTACAAATGAAATGCCTGTCCTGATCAGTACCTGTTCTTCTTTTGAAGTAGGGTAGGTCACATAGACCCCGATGTCCTTGCTCCCTGAGATCTCCTTACCTTCTGGTAGTTCTTTTTGATCAGCATATCCGTGAAAATCTTTAAACGGTTTGCTGAACTGCATCACAAAATAGAGTGTATACTCATTGAACCAACCTGAATAGGATTTAGCAAAACCTTCTATTTCTGTATTGCTGACCCTAGTGATCCTGGCGTCTTTTAGTTCATATGCATATTCCGCAGGGATATTAAGCTGTATCATTATACGATTGCTGCTGTCTTTAGGTAATGAATAGCGCTGAACCCCGGTTCTTTCAGTTGCGGTCAGTTCTGCTTTAATGTGGGAATCAATCAGATCCACTGCATAATATCCTGGGGATGCCTGTTGCCCGTCAGGTCTGTACCTGGAATGGTAACCTGCATTTGCCCCTTTAAACGGATCATCCGGTAAGCCTGGCTTCAAAGCCAGGTCACCATTGGTAGGCATGGTGAGTAATCCTGCCATAGTCCATCCGTGAATATGGCTGAAACCATGAATACTCCCTACAGAATATTCATAACCCCCTTGCCATACACTGCCTTGGTTATCAGGACTCAATTTTACCATTCCGTTGGGCATGGTCGGGCCGGGAAACAACATCCATCTCGAATTTGAAGTCCCTATAAAAGGATCAACATAATCGATTGGTTCTTTTTTCTGGGCCAGTCCGGTAAAAAATGTGGACAGTAAGATCAATGCCATTAATCCGGTTATACGTCTTACAAATTTAGCAACATGTGTGTACATTGTATTCGGGTTTGCTTTTATATGTTCATACAAATGTATTCTTTTTGCCTATAAAAAGTTAAAAATTCTTAAATTGTCCGGTATGAAAATCTATGCCGAAACTGACCGGATTATAATGAGAGAAATTGTAATGGAAGACGCGCCAGCGATGTTTGAAATGGATAGTGACCCGGAAGTACAGCGTTATTTACATAAAAATCCGATCCAGACCATAGACCAGGCTGTCAGCAGTATCAAATACATCAGACAGCAATATATCGACTATGGTATAGGCAGGTGGGCAATCATAGATAAAAAAACTAATCAGTTTGCTGGATGGGGCGGTTTAAAATTCCGCACGGATGAGGTAAACGGGTATACCAATTTTCATGACGTAGGATACAGGTTACTGAGAAAGTTCTGGGGACAGGGTTTTGCCACCGAGTCAGCAAAGGCAACTTTAAAGTATGCATTTGAGGAACTCGGTTTGAAAGTAGTGTATGCGCTCGCAGATATTGACAATAAAGCCTCCATAAACGCTTTGCGTAAGTCAGGACTTAAAATCACTGCCAGAATTGAACATGAAGGGATTTTGTGTGAATGGTTTGAAATACTGCAGGAAGAATGGCGCAGATTTAGTTATATTTAGTACAGTTTATAAATTCTGCGAACTATCTGACTATAAAAATGCAAAGAAGAAAATTCCTTCAGCTTGGCGTCGGCCTAACAGCTGCAACCCTCCTAACACCGGCTTTACTGGCGCAATCCAATACATTGAACACTTACAATAAATTGCCAAAGTGGCGTGGCTTCAATCTTTTGGAAAAATTTAATACCGAAGTCAATCAGCCCTTTAAAGAAGAGGACTTCAGGATGATGTCAGAATGGGGTTTTGATTTTGCCCGATTACCAATGTCCTATCATTGCTGGTCCAAACCAGATGATTGGATGAAAATGGATGAAAAGGTATTGAAGGAAATAGACCAGGCAATCACATTTGGCACAAAACATAAGATCCACGTCAATCTGAATCTTCACCGCATTCCCGGCTATTGTGTCAATGCACCGGCAGAGCCACTAAACCTGTGGAAAGACGAAAAAGCTTTGGAAGCTGCTGTTTTTCACTGGCGGCATTTTGCAAAACGGTACAAAGGCATCAGCAACAATAAACTAAGCTTTGACTTAATTAATGAGCCTTCCCAGGTCGAAGAACCCGATTATGTACGGGTAGTTACCAGTATTATCAATGCGATACGCAAGGAAGATCCAAAAAGATTAATCGTTATTGACGGCCTTCAGTATGGAACCAAACCTGTATTCGGCGCAGCAGGCCTGAATGTTGGTCAGAGCACCAGAGGCTACGGGCCAATGCAGGTCAGTCATTATAAAGCCTCCTGGGTTAAAGCCGACTGGGGTGTACCCACATGGCCACTGGATGCTGGAAATGGTGACCGCTGGGATAAGGAGCGGCTCAGAACAGAAATATTTGCGCCCTGGAAGAAACTTGAGCAACAGGGCGTGGGTGTTCACGTCGGTGAATGGGGTGCTTACCAGCATACACCGCACGATGTATCCCTTGCGTGGATGAAGGATAATCTTGAAATATTTAAAGAAAATGGCTGGGGATGGTCATTGTGGAATTTTAGAGGGAGTTTTGGGATTCTTGACAGCGGGAGAAAAGATGTTGAATACGAAACATACAACGGGCATAAGCTGGACCGGAAAATGCTTAGTCTGCTGCAGCAATACTAATTCTTTTCAAATCATATAAAGGACATTATTGCCAGCAGACTTAACATATTTATCACTTACCTGTTTATACTAAGGAAATTATGCTTGGCAGGTTTACTCAGATTATTATACATTTTACCACCAGCATTATCTTCCTCCAATCTTATCGAAGCGATACTATCGGTTAACCCTAAAATAACATAAATAATTTTTTTCATACATCCCTAAGGCCTAAAAATTCTATTTACCGGGATTGTTCTTTTTCCGAAAAGCAGCAGGATTGCTTCTGTCTGGTATCTGGTACTATTTCCGTTGTGTCTTCTCTCAGAGGTTATAACGGTGTTGCCAGATCATTTAGGTCTGTGGGACCTTCCAACCATCGAGCAACCACCTAGCAACGTCCTTAAGATGATAGACGGAATATAGCTGCAGGAGTGCTATTCAAAATTCTTTTATGGGTTTTCAATCCGACCCGATCTTTTGAAAAAGATATAATCGGTTCTTGCCGGTTCGAATCCATTTTTCTTCATATCCTGTGCGATCTGCGCCCTGTGATAGGTGCCGTGGTTGAATACATGCAAGAGGATATCCTGCAGGGAATCGCTGAAAACGACATTCTGGGTATTCTTATAGGTTATGTTTTTCGTCCCCTTTTGAGCGTCTGCCAGTGACTGTTGTATTCCTGCCGAAAATATATGTTGATTATTTTCACATTCTGTCAGACTATATTCATCCCAGACACCTACGGGGGACTGCGCTCCGTTAATCCTGCTTAGCCAAACTATCTGCGCATTGACGATGTGACAAAACAGGCGCAGGCATGATACAGGTACAGCTCCAGAATTTTGTTTGAATGAATTTAAAATCAGTTCGTTGGCCCAGTTGTTGTAAAGCCATAGTTGATGAATCGGATCAGACATGTTGGTATAAATTATTATGGTAAAGTTAGCAAACTAAAACCGTCTGGCTATACCTGTCGCCGGTATGTTCTTTTCCAGATCATGAACCAGGTTTTATTTCTGGGATAACTGCGATGTGATGTCGCGTTGTTGCAAATCATGGCTACCAGGAATAAGATGATCACTCCCGTTAGTACAGGACTCAGTATATAGAAATATCCCAGTGCCTGGATCTTGACTGATCCAATGTTTGCGATCAGCGCTGTAGCGCCTCCGGGCGGATGCAGCGTTTTTGTGATCCGCATCAGCAAATCGCCAGTGATACGGACAGAGCGGAGGTAAGCCATATTTCGCCTGGCACCGGCTTATGTACTGTGACTCCCACGAACGCACATACCAAGTGACCACCGATGAGGTTTCGTGGTTGTGACAGCGGACTGTTGATCGCCCCATAAATCAGCACAGAAGAAGCTCCGAATGAACCGATTAAGAAAAGGTTGTCAAACGCAGTAAGGTGGTAGCTATTTAAAAACCCGATAATACCGATGCCGAGAAAGGTGCCTATAAATGTCCAGAGATGTTCTTTGAAATCAATGAGCGTCTCCTTGTACATAATATATCTCGCCTTCCTGACATGCCGTCTGATTCTCTTTTTCATAAGTCGGCTGCAAAAATAGCATAATCAGCAGTTTTTTGCAATGGCGGATTTAAGATAGAGCAATGTATTAGAAACCGGGTGATTGGGAACACGATAGGGAATAGTTCGTATATTCGACGCCATTACCCATTAGGATATGAAACTGGAAGAACAACTGCTCAATAGAAGTGACAATAAATGTGAATTGTGTGCATCGTCGGAAAACCTTAGTGTTTATGAAGTACCTCCTCAAACGCAAAATACGGTAGAAGAATGTGTATTGGTATGCGGCAGGTGTTTGGCGCAAATTGAAAAGAAAGAAACACTGGATAATAAGCATTGGCAATGCCTGAGTTCGAGCATGTGGAGTGAAGTTCCCGGCGTACAGGTGCTGAGCTGGCGAATGCTGAACAGGCTTAGACAGGAAAGCTGGGCCATTGACAACCTG
>NZ_DATHGC010000249.1:0-6443 GCF_035317785.1 Pedobacter sp.
CCTTTTTCTTCATCGTCATAATTATCCATGATGATCCGGTTTTTTGCGCTGCGTCCAATATATCCGGTTACGGTTCCGTTTTCGGCAATATCCCCCCAGGCCAGTGCCAGGTATTTTCGCGTAATGCTGTGGTCAAAAAACTGTTTGGCCAGCTTGGTCATCGTGATCTCGTTCTTGCTGATCAGCAGCAGACCGGAGGTATCCTTGTCTATCCGGTGGACCAGACCGGGTCTTCCTTCGTTGCCTGGCAAATGAGGCAGCTGTTCAAAATGGAAGGCCAGCGCATTGACCAATGTACCTGTGTAGTTATTGTAGCCAGGATGAACAACCATACCGGCAACCTTGTTGACGATCAGCAGGTCGTTGTCTTCATAGATGATCTCCAGAGGTATGTCTTCGGGGTAGACTTCTGTATCACGGGGCGGATGCGGAAATACAATGGAAATCTCATCAGCCGGCTTTATCTTATAACTGGACTTGACGGGTTTTTGGTTGACGAGTACGTTTCCAGCCTCAATAGCATTCTGGATCCGGCTGCGTGAGGCATTTTCCAAACGATGCATTAAAAACTTGTCAATCCGCAGTAAAGACTGTCCTTTATCAACAACAATGTTGAAATGTTCATAAAGATCCTGGTCTTCCGATTCCTGCGCCGTATTAATATTTTCCATTAAAATAACTTATGTTTCTGTCTACCTGTCAGTTAAAGCATAGCATTTCAATAGATTTAAAGGGTTTTTGCGCTTCCTGACCTTGATCCTGCAAAACTAATCTTTAAAGACAACATATTTAGAAAAGAAATTGGCCTATTTTTTGATAACAGGCTCCTGTACCTTAATAACCCTGCTTATGAAAAATTTTACTCAAAATGTAAAAATAATTCTCAACTTCTTCCCATACCTGATCAAAAAGATTTATTTCAAACATTAATTATTCAAGGTTAAGTCCCCGGCTTCTATATTTGTAATCATGGTTACAGATATTTACAGCCCCACACAACAATTAAAGCATCCTGCCAGAATAAACATTTGGGTTAAAAGAGATGATTTAATTGACCCCTATATTTCAGGGAATAAATGGCGTAAGTTAAAATACATCTTAGAAGAAGCGAAAAAATTGGATAAGGATCATCTGGTCACCTTTGGTGGTGCTTATTCCAACCACCTGGTGGCTACAGCCGCCGCATGTGCAAAAAACGGCTTAAAAAGCACTGCGTTCGTGCGCGGAGAGGCGGTAGAAAACGAAATGCTATTGCTGTGCCGGCTATTCGGAATGCGGCTGATATTTACTTCAAGGGAAGATTACAAAGAAAAAAAGTCATTGTTTAATAAGCTTTTTGCAGAGGACGCTCATGCTATTTTTGTGGATGAGGGAGGTGCCGGTATCCATGCTGTTCAGGGCTGTGCCGAAATCATTGCTGAGCTTCCCCCGGATATTGATCACCTTTTTTGCGCTGCCGGAACCGGAACTACAGCCGCCGGCCTGCTTAAGGGTATTTTAGAGTCCGGATCAAAAACTGTGCTTCATGTGGTGCCGGTTCTAAAGGGTGGTGATTTCATTGCGGATGAGATGATGAAATATACCGGCAGTTCGGATCAGCTGGTCCTGCATACGGATTATCATTTTGGGGGCTATGCCAAAACGCAGCCTGAGCTGATTTCTTTTATAAAGTGCTTCGTTGCCGAAGAAGGCATCCTCATAGATCCGGTATATACGGCAAAGATGTTCTTTGCCATTGACGATCTGTTAATGAAACAATATTTTAAAACCACCGATAAAATAGCCGCAGTTCACACGGGAGGCCTTTTGGGCATCTTAGGGATGAAGGAAAAGTTCAGACAGGATGGTTGAAGTTCTTAAAAACTGACAAGTCATCAATTGTCAGGTATAGTGTGTTTCCGGTTTCAAAACGCTCATGCAGGCTGTACCTTCTGAGTTCACCGGATTCCTGCTGTTGTAAAACTGCAGCCAGTGCAGCAGCAGTATAAATCGCACAAAACGGTTCGGCGAAGCCGTTGTGACGGTATACATAAAATTCATGGCCCGGCTGCTCCCTGTAGGCCCCGATCAGGGTATCCAGGGTATCTTTATCCATTTCAGTCAGGTCACAAGCCATCAGCAGAAGGTCATGATCAGGGAAACGCTGATGGACACTCAATAATCCATTTAAAGGTCCGCTGATTGGGATATGGTCAACAATCAAAGTTCTTTCAGGGAATATGTTCCGGTAAGATTGCTTTTGCAGTTCATTTACAGAAACGGCAACTTCCAGGCCATGCTGTGCAAGTTTATCAGCAATGATCACTGCCCAGGGCTGTTCATCCTTCAGCAACAAGCCTTTGTCCTTACCCATGCGCTTGCTTTCGCCCCCGCACAGCACTACGCCCATTAGTTTATTTTCCATGGCCGGCACTGTTAAATTCGTAGATGTGCTCAGCGGGATTTCCGGTGATCTCGGCGCAATTGCAGTTTCCGCCCCATTTGTGTGTACCGTCTGTGAAGTATTCGCATTTCCAGATCGGCACTTCGTGCTTTAACCTGTCCATGATGTACCTGTTTGCGTCGTAAGCCTCTTTGCGGTGGGGTGATGCGGTAATGACCACCACCGCACATTCAGTGATCCCTACTTTGCCCAGCCGGTGCTGTGCCACTGCAATATTCAGCTGCCATTTTTGAGTGGCTTGTCCCAATATTTCTTCGATCATTTTCACAGCCAGCTTTTCCTGGGCCTCAAATTCCAGGTAGGCAACTTCTTTTCCCAGGTTATTGATCCTGACGTCTCCGCTAAACAGCACAACCGCGCCGGCGCTCGGATGGTGCGAAGCAGCGAGCAGCGCTGCAAGCTGCAGCGGCTGATCAGAAAGTATGTTTTCAGCCCCCGCTGCTTGGCGGGATAACGGAGATCCGGTCATCTGCTTTTAAATTATAGTGTGAACCGACTAATTCATCATTTACCGCAAAGCGGCAGACACGGAGTATTCCTTCTGCCTCCGGCTTTTGTGTGATCAGGTAGCGCTTCAGCTCATGGATATCTTTCAATGCTTCTCCAATTGTAAATTGCTTATCGTAGAAATCCTTTAACACTGCAAATACTTCAATCTTCATAAATTTATCCTCCTATATGCATCATGCTCAAATTGCTCCCAGTAAATTTAAATACCTGTTTCTGTGACATTGCCTGTTCCAGTTTGCCGGTAAGCTCGGCACTGCCGGCTGCTGCCTCTCCGATCGGGATCGGGGTATTGCTGCTCAGGCATCCGTAGATATTACCAAAAGAATCCAGCCTCAGACGGTTGCAATCCCCGCAAAAAGGGGCGGTCTCGTTTGCGATGATGCCAAAAATATGCCCCTTGGCGGTTTGCCAGTAATTGGCTGTAGCGGCTATTTTCCGCGGCAGCCCGGCGATGCTGTGCCTGGTCTCTATGATGGAAAGGATCTCCTGCTGGGAGAAGAAATACTGTCCGGGATTTTCATATAAATGTCCCATGGCCATGACTTCCAGGAAACGGATCTTTAGCTTTTTGCCGGATGCATAATCGAGCAAAGGCAAGATCTGATGTGCGTTGATCCCACGCATAACCACCGTGTTGAGTTTAACTTCAATTCCGCATTCCAGTGCCTTATCAATACCGCGGAGTATTTTATTCAGTCCGCGGCGGCGGCTTATTTTAAAAAATGTCTCCTCGTCTATGGCGTCCAGTGATACATTGATAGATTTTAATCCTGCTTTTTGCAGCGTTTCTGCCTGCTGTTCCAGCAGTACTCCGTTTGTGGTCAATGCCAGGTCTTCAATTCCAATTTGCAGTGCTCCGTTAATGATCATTGCCAGGTCCCTGTACAGCAGCGGCTCCCCTCCGGTGAGGCGCAGTGTCTGCAGATCAAGCTGCCGGTGCAGGCGCCCGATAATGCTCAGCATTTTCTCAGCAGGCAGGCCCTGTGACCCCTGAAGTATATAACTTTCCCGCATTTCATCCTGACCACAGGCACAGTATACGCAGCCGAGGTTACAGGTATTGATCAAACTCACCCTGAGGGTTTTGAATTTTCGGTCGTATATATCCCCTGGCTCAATCATGATGTAAAAATAGTAAGTATCGGTAATATTTCTTTATACTTCTTTTAACATTGCATCAGCATGTATTTGCTTACCGGTAAAAAATCCGTCTTCTCTGAATTACAGACAGGACATTTATACGTATCCGGCAGATCACCAAACCCAATGCCGGGACTTATTTCATTGATTTCGTCACCAAATTCTTCATCGTATACAGACCAGCAGTTTTTACACTGATGAACCATAATCAGCGACTTTTGATCCTCTCCTTCTTCGCGGATATGCTCGGCGCGCAACAGCAAGGCATCTTTCGTTTGCAGGTCATAATATTGATCGCAAAGGGAGATCAATACCGGCGTAAGTTCGCTCAAACTGATATCAGTTCTGAAAGTTACGAAATCTTTTGAGTTTGGATTGAAATTACGGGTATGCAGTATGTCAAAAATTTCTTTATCGGTGTTCAGTTGCTTTCTGATGATTACTGAGCCGAATAATCCGGTTTTGGGATTCACCTTAACGGCAAATGAAAGCTTAAAGGTTCGCAGGTCTTCTTTATCAAACTGTTTCACCAGGTATTGCTTTAGGCCAAGCCCGTAATCACAAAGGTCTTCTACCTGCCAGTTGAGCTCATTAGAGGCATGACGCACGTTGATGCGGTGTTTGGCCATGACCATATTCCAGGGCAATTGTTCTTCTATCCCTTTCATAATGATGGACTTCCAGGGAGTAATGTAAAACTGGGCAATGCGTGACCTGATGCACAATGTGCAGACATCTTCTAAAAAGTCGCAGGAAAAGGACTCGTCCCTGCGGTAAATACCGAGCCAGAACTTATTGCTGTCATACCTGTTGAACCCTTCATAATAAGGAAGGCTAAAATCCGGAAGTTCAAGCTGGGCTGTGCTGTGGTACTGGATAAATTTAGTTTCACTCCCGACTTTTTGATAGAGTGCCGTACCATTTATATCTTCCCGGTTGCAGTAAACATCAGGCTTTTTTAATATGGCTTCTTCAATATCTTTACTCAGTATGGCAATGTCTTCTGTATACACCAGTACCGGCCATACATAAAAGATGCTGGTCTTGGGAAACCTGATGTGCAGGTGCCAGTAATTGCTTACCGCTGAGACGATGAAATTGAGATTGCCTGTAAAAAATGGAACGAAGGTCTGGTTGCTGTTGATCAGATTGATCTTTAACTGTGGTTTGTAATCAAAAAGATCCAGAATGTCTTTATAAACCCCCTCACCAAGCCAGTTCGGATTACCAAATATATTCTGGGCCACATAAGAACTGAGTATGTTTGGATACTGGCCGGCATCGAGTTCAAAGTCTATGTTGGCCACAAAAAACTCATGCTCAAGCGATTCGAGCTGCTCCGCATTGGCATTGATGAACAACTGCTGGCGTGTACCAAAACGGACCTCTGATATACCTGCATGCTTTGCCGCATCCAGTATTTCCAGCATATCTCCCGCAGCTACTACTCCTCCCGGGAGATTGATTTTGATGGTATGTATTTTTTCCTCGGCCATATCCTGTTTATTTACACTGCGCTTAACAGTTGTTCAAGTATGCGTTTTACTTCCGGTTTACAGGACCCGCAGCCCGTCCCCGCTCCGGTTGAAGCACACAGCTGTTTCAGATCCGAACACCCTTCTGTGATCTTTGTTTCTATATTGCCCTGGCCCACATTGTTGCAGCTGCACACCAGCTTACCCATTACAGGGTCTGGTTTATTCCCGCTTCTGAGCAACTGGATCCGTTTTTCACTCAGTTCAATCTTGTTTTCTATGAGGTTCCTGAATTCCTGAAATTCTGCTTTATCGCCGATGAGGATCGCACCTACCAATCTGTCCTGATGTATGATGCATTTTTTATAATAGCGCTTGGCTTTGTCCATGAATATGATCTCTTCGTAATTTTTCTCATCCGGAGATTCTGACAAACCAATGCTGCACAGGTCAAAGCCCTGGATTTTAATGATGTTCATTAAAGTGCTCCCTTCATAATAGCTGGAGATGTCGCCATTGATATACTGGGCTACCACTTCGGCCTGTTGTTCTGCTGCCGCGGTAATGCCATACATCATGTCGTTAAACTCGGCTATTTCGCCAATGGCGAATATAGCCGGGTCGCTGGTCTGCATCCTTTCATCCACAACGACTCCGCGCTTGCACAAAATGTCAGATTTTTTGGCCAGCTCAATATTTGGATTGGTACCTATGGCCAGGATCACTGCGTCGCAGCTGATCTTTTTGCCGCTTTTCAAGCCGATGCCTGTGAGTTTTGACCTGCCATAGAACAACTGTACTTCTTCATTGTAATAAATGTCACAGCCCATCCGCTCCATCTGCTCGCTGAGCAGCTGGCTACCCAGTGAATCCAG
>NZ_DATHGC010000250.1:0-14483 GCF_035317785.1 Pedobacter sp.
ATGCGGCTGGATGCTCAGAGCAGCATATATGGCGCAAGAGCTGCTGAGCACATTTACAGATGAACTCCATGGGGTTTTACTGGCGCCCAGTGAAACCGGCGGTTCTTACATCATCAGCATTGACAGCGAACAGGTTTTTGACAGGAAAGAAAAAGGACGCTTTCCGGAGATCAAAGAACTCAAGCAGCTGGTGCGCGACATCGTGAGTCCGGAGAAAAACCTGGGGCATTCTGATAAACCTGGCTAACCATCTATTTCATTATTTCCAAAGCCTTTTCAAGATATTCATCACGGCCTTCCGATATCCCTTTTATAGTTTGATTGACAAATACATCCGGTTGTATGCCCAGGCTGTGCAACTGCCCGCCATCCTGTAATTTCACCTTCATTCCTGTAAAAACAACACGGGAGTTTCCAGGCACAGCAAATGGGTTGATGTTTCCGTTGGCGCCCGCTGTAGGTTGTCCTACTATGGTAGCCAGCTTATACTGCTTGATGAAGCCCATATAGCTCTCGGCATAGCTGATGGCGCCGCCTCCTGTCAGGAAAATAACTTTGGCATTGATGTGTGGTGTTGCAGGCTGCATGTTCCATCCCATCCCATCATAAGTTACTTTTTCGTAATCAGGATAGATGATCCTTGGAACAAACATCCATTTATTGGTATCCGGCACAGACAGCAAATGACTGATCAGCGCATGATTACTTTTAGGATAACCACGCAAATCACAGATCAGCCCCTTCGCATTGGTCAATTCAGGCAAGAGCGCCGTGATGTCTTTCATCTCGGTATTGCCGATATTGATGTAATAAATATTGTCTCCGAGTTTTTTAATGGTCGTTTTATCTGCAGATTGCCTGTATTTCTTTCTTGTTGTACGTACTTCCCTTTCTGCTTCAGTGCCGTTTTTTACCTTCAGCACCATTTCCGTGTCTTTATAACCCGAAAAGATCTGACCAAGCGCAGCATTGTTCTTCCACTGCTCTGATCCCGATATTTCTTTTTTCAGGCCTGCAAACCGCTCTGCCGCAGGAACGCCGTCTACCATCAATACCACATCACCTCTTCTCAATTTACCAGACTCACTTCCGGCAGAGTCCACCTTGCTGATCACAATTTTACCCTCTGCCAATACAGCGTCTGCATCCATCGAAAAGTAATTTTGATCACCATACTGAACGCTGACATGCCCGTCTTTCAGTTTCTCCGTAAGCACCTTCAATACACTGCCGTAGGCTTTTGGCGTTTTTGCCTCATATGCAGCGCTAAGGGCTGGTGCCAGTTCATCGTTCCACGCCAGTTTCGCTTCTTCTTTGTAAGGAAAGAAATGCTGAAAAACGTTCCATACAGTGATTACTCCTGATAAAGACACATAAGGATCAGAGGAGCTGATATTCAGCAGTTCAAGTTTCTCCATTAATTTAGCAAGCTTAGCAGCATTTGCAACCGGATAGGTCGCATTTTCGGTTCCCATCAGCACCAGCGGAACGGTGCAGGACAAGCCATTTCCAATGGATTTTGTAAAGTGTTCACCATATTTGGCTTTTCGGTCGAAAATGCTGGTCACCATTTCCTTAGTTGAATTATCAGAAATCAATAGCGATCGCTGATCATCATAGGTCTCGCTTTTTACGATGCTATATTCATAACCCGGCGATCCGGCGTACCAGTCTTTGGGAAGCAGGCCTTCTTCTTCAAACGAATAGTTTTTCATAGGTACAGCCACCCAGATCCCGTTATCTTCGATTTCTAACGTAAACTTATCTACCCAGATCTTGCCTTCGCCCAATAGGAAAGCTCCAAAGACAAAGCTTTTAGCATCCTTGTCTACTACGCCTGTAATTTCATATTCTTTCCAGGCATTTGCTTTCACAGGCCGGTTGTCCATATTGTCGAAAAAACCTCTCCCATTTGGTTCCAGGTCTATCCTCATCCACATTTGCCCTTGTCCGGTAATTACATCCGTTTTCATGGCCCCCTTTAACCGGAATTTTTTACCCCGGTAAGCAGTCGCAGCAACGCTCTGGCTGGCTACTCCAAAACCAGATCGCTTCGGGTCCAGTACCGTTACAGAACGGTTGGTCCTGGCGCTTTTGTACAGGCCGTCCTTATTGCCCAATCCAAAATGCTGCCAGGTAATTTCTTTCAGACCGGTATTTACGGGAGGTACTATGGCTTTAAGATTAAAATTTTTGGTCTGTGCATCTTCACCTATCCATACCGCAGGGGCTATCGGATTGAAAAGTTCATTCAGCTTCAGCTTTAATGCTTTGGGGCTTTCTGCATTTTCAACCTCCCTGATGCCGTAATAAATGAACTTATCCCAGTCCATCGCCGCCGCTTCATCAGAAGGATGAAAATACCTGACATAGCCACATAATTTGGCGAAACTTGAAATGTTTGCAACCTGCTGCTGCCTGCTGACAGTTTGGGCATGGACAGAAAATAAAGAAAGCAGGAGAATGGGCAGGAAGGAGAATTTTTTCATAGCGTTTAATTTAATAAGCTAAATCTATAAATAAATGCTTTGATAAATACAACGTTAACAATCTTTAACATTGACGATTGGCATGTTAATCTCATTGTAATCTTTTGGGATTAACAGTCATCTGTTGCGTAATCTGGTTTATAATCGTATCTTTGCCCGGCAAATAGTAACTCATAAATTATTTGCTATGCAACTCGATCCCAATAAATTTGTAGCTGAAGGACTGACATACGACGACGTATTATTAGTACCTGCTTATTCTGAAGTTCTGCCACGCGACGTGGATACCGGAAGTTATCTGACCAAAAACATACGCATCAATGTTCCTATTGTTTCTGCAGCAATGGACACCGTTACCGAAGCCGGTTTAGCCATCGCAATGGCACAGGCAGGAGGTATTGGCATGCTGCACAAGAACATGACCATAGCGCGTCAGGCAGATGAAGTCAGAAAGGTAAAGCGTTCAGAAAGCGGAATGATCCAGGATCCTGTAACACTCAGGGCCGATGCTAAAGTTGCCGACGCATTCCAGATCATGAAAGACTTTAAAATCGGCGGCATACCCGTCATCGATGCTGAAGGCAAACTGGTCGGGATCATTACCAACAGGGACCTGCGCTTCCAAAAAGACATGCAGCGCGATGTTTCTGAAGTCATGACTAAGGAAAACCTGATCACTGCAGCTGAAGGCACTACCTTATTGCAGGCTGAAGAGATCCTGCAGGATTACAAAATTGAAAAACTCCCGGTTGTGGACAAGGAAGGCCGTTTGGCCGGACTGATCACCTTCAAGGACATCCAGAAATATAAAAACTTTCCTAAAGCCTGTAAAGACGACCACGGCAGACTGCGTGTCGGTGCTGCGGTGGGTGTAGCATCCGATAATATCGACCGTGTTGCTGCTTTGGTTAAAGCTGGTGTAGATGTGGTTACGGTTGATACTGCTCATGGTCATTCCAAAGGGGTCATCGACATGGTCAAAGCCATTAAACAGAGGTGGCCTGAGCTGCAGGTGATCGCAGGTAACATTGCCACGGCAGACGCTGCAAGAGCTTTGGCCGCTGCGGGTGCCGATGCTGTAAAAGTAGGTATCGGACCGGGCTCTATCTGTACAACCAGGATCATTGCCGGTGTAGGTGTTCCACAATTATATGCTGTTTTCGAATGTGCGCAAGCCTTAATCGGCACCGGTATTCCTGTCATCGCTGATGGTGGCATCAAACAAACAGGTGATATTGTAAAAGCACTGGCGGCAGGTGCAAGTTCTATTATGGCAGGCTCGCTCTTTGCAGGAGTAGAGGAATCACCGGGCGAAACGATTATCTACGAAGGACGTAAGTTCAAATCCTACCGTGGTATGGGTTCAGTTGAAGCCATGCAGCAGGGATCTAAAGACCGCTATTTCCAGGATGAAGAAGATGTAGTGACCAAACTGGTGCCGGAAGGGATTGTAGGCCGGGTTCCATATAAAGGCACTTTGGCTGAGGTCATTTACCAGTATGTGGGTGGTCTGAGAGCGGGAATGCACTATTGCGGTTCGGCAACTATAGCAGACCTGCAAAAAGCCAAATTTGTACGGATTACCGCTGCAGGTATGAGAGAAAGCCATCCGCATGATATTTCTATTACTAAAGAAGCACCGAATTATTCGAGATAATATTTGCCGTTGTTATCATAACTGCTCTCGTCATCACGAGGGTACCGGGAGATCTCTTGAACTGTGTTGTTCGTTCAGCATAGTTCAAGAGATCTTTTGTTTAAGAGAACCGCTTGGTAGCTAAGAAAAAAACCGTTCTCTTCGAAGACTGCATCTCTTAGGCTCCCTGAAGGGGGAGCAAAGAGCGCTGATGTCTTCTCTGAGAAGGTATTTTTCTTAGCTCCAAGCTAGTGCAGAACCCTACAAATACTCATCAGGTCCGATTTCCCAGGTCCAGGGCTTTTTAAAACTTTGAAAGGTGCGAAGGGTTTTTACGGCCAAAGGCTGTTCCATTTTTTCATTGTCCGCATCCTTATTATCTACAGTTCCGCTGATCACTACCCGTTTTTTATTGACAAAATCATATTGCTTATCATTCATTTCTCCTGAACTGTTATGGTAAGCATAATTCCCTGCTTTGGTAAGCTGCCAGTCATTGCCCTGATATTTAAAACTGTAATTCAATTTCCACTTCCAGCCGCTTCCGCCTTCAAATGCAAAGTTAAGGTTATTGTCTGCAATGCTAAGCGGGCGAAGCGGGTCACCCATGGCACCGCCTTCTTCGGAGCGCAGTATGAAATTGTTGTTTTGAGTGATCAGTTTGTAATTCCTGCCCGCTTTAAAATATATGGTGAGTATTCTTGGTCTTTGAATCTCAGTAATAAGTTCGGTGGTATTGTCACCGTAAGCACGGTTTTCCTTTACTGAAGCGTAGAATTCAAGGATTAGGGCCAGGTCTTCGGTTTTGTCGCCGTTTAAATCACCATAAACAGAATCGATCACCTTCCACTGGGCAGGGATCAGGGCTTTTATTGTTTTTCCCTGAGCCGGGACTGCCGGAAACTTGAAGTTTTGGGCAGGAGCTGTTAAACAGCAGCACAAAAAGAGCAGGTTAATCAATATCCTCATATGCCCTAGAACGCAAATTGCCAAAAATTAGTATAAAATGAAAAAGCCGGAATCCTCCGGCTTTTTCTGTTGTTAACTATTATATATAATAGGGATTATATATGAGGTTATTGAATGATTTTACCGTCTTTATCGATTTTCAAAGAACCAGTTTCCTGTTCTTTTTTAACATCAACCTGATAGTAAGTAGTTTTGTCCGCATTGGTTACTAAAAACGCTGCAGTTGGCGTCCACGCTTTCACAGGATCAGATTGTAGGGTCTTAGTAACTGGCTCTGGAAGATCTTTTAGTTCAACCGGAGTTTTTGTAGTACTATCTTGTTGTACAGCAATAACTACTGGGTTTTTGATTTCGCTTGCTTTTACTGATGTTAATCCTGCTACTGCTAAAATTGCTGCTGATAAAATGATCTTTTTCATAGTTGTTATTTTTAATGTATTTGTAAATTTTGTTGTTAATTACGATTAGACTATGCTACATAATAATGCCAACAGAACGGCTTTTTGGCACACGACTGATTTTCAATGAGTTAGTTTTTGTGCCAATTTAATTTACTGTGGAATATCTCCACACTTTGCTGACCAGCGAAACACATTTGTGAGGTTCGCGTATCGTAAGTGTTCCAAAGCGCTCAGGACAATGCCGGATAAAGACGATTATTCAAAAAAGGCCTTTAAGGTGTGTTAAGCAAGGATTTTGCTAACTGGCGTGATAATTGCCATTATATTATATATTACTGGATTGACCTCTCGATATCTATTTACCTATAAAAATTCAATTATCATGTATCAATCTAGAATTTTAGTATTAGCGGCGCTCTCGGTAGTATTAGCATCTTGCGGAACTTCCAAAAAAATAACGGAGGCCAATATGAGATACTCGAGACTGGACAGTACCTATAAGATCCTGCAAACAGATCTGGCCAGGAGCCAGGATTCTACAGCTAAGTATAAGGCTTTAAGTAAACAACTGGAATCGCAGGTGAGCGAGAAGAAAACATCTAATGATCAAATGCTGAACCAGCTGAAAGACCTTTCGGTCATATCCGGCTCACAGGCAGAGAGCATTAAGAAATCACTGGAAAACATCAGTTCTAAGGACGCTTATATTCAAAACCTGCAGTCGGCAATAGCCCGCAAGGACTCATTGAACATGAACCTGGTGATGAACCTGAAAGGCGCCATAGGTAATCTGGATGACAAAGACATCAACATCAAAGTGGAAAAAGGTGTGGTCTACATTGACATTTCGGATAAGCTTTTATTTGCCACAGGTAAATATGAGGTGAGACAACCGGCCAAAGAAGTGCTGGGTAAAGTGGCCCAGGTACTGTTGAAACAACCGGACATCGAGTTTATGGTGGAAGGCCATACCGACAATGTGCCTTACAAACAAGGCGTGCTGCTGGACAACTGGGATCTGAGTGTGAAACGAGCTACTGCTGTAGTCAGGATCCTGCAAAATGAATATAACATTCCTGCTGCAAAAATGACTGCTGCAGGTAGGGGTGAGTATGTTCCTGTAGCTGGAAATGATTCTGAATCAGGAAAAGCTTCGAACAGAAGAACCAGGATCGTGATCCTGCCGCAGTTAGATCAGTTCTTTAAACTGCTGGAGGCGCCTAAAAAGTAAAGATCAGGCCAGGTAATCCATAGGATTTCACTGGATCATTAAAAAGAAAGCCCGTTTTGCTAAGCAGCAAAACGGGCTTTCTTTTTTTAGCCCGATTTCTATCCTTACCATCATCGGATATTTAATTAGTTATTGAGATAAGCATTGGCTATAATATTGATTTATTGTGACACAGGTAAAACCAGGAACAACGAAAAGTTTTCTGTAAGTTGCAACCCGAGCTGTTTAATGCAGTTGGACTATTCATACTTTATCAGTTCTTGAACTCTCCTTAACATCTTTACTTGCGGCTCGTAATAGCCGTTCTCCCAATTCGTGACGGTATCGAGGCTCGTCCCGAACGATATCGCAACATCGTCCTGCAACAGTCCTAAATCCATGCGTTTCTTCCGGATATTCTCGCCGAAAGTGACGGGATTGTACGGATACCCCTCGGGGCGCGGCTTCGCGCTTCTTTTCTCGTATTGCAAAAGAGGTAATGCAGGAATGTCCATGCGGCATTTTGTAAGTATAAACACGGATAAGACAACGAGTAAATCTAGTATAAGACAATTAAGGTACCGTTGTATAATAGTCCACGTATAGTCCGCCTATAGCCCACCTATAGTCCACGTTTTTTATTGAAAACATGGACTATGTATGAAATATTCGTATATTGTATGTGAATCGATATGCGACAGTACTGGAGCGGTTTCCAGAGTATTGTTTAGCATAACTAACTTATAAATATACATAAAAATGGCAAGACTTGACGGCAAATTTTTGCGGGGTATGATCGGCCCTGTCGTGAATAAAAAATATAGGAATACACAGGTAATCACCCAGTCGCCGAGATATGATCCCAACAAAAGAACTGAGCCGTCAAAAAAAGCAGCGGTGAAGTTTGGAGTGGCCAGTAATCTCGCCTCTTCTATAAGAGGTAACTTTTACAATGTGATCGTACAGTTATATGACGGTCCTATGATCAACAGGTTGCTGAAAGAAGTAAGAATTATACTCGAGCAGTCTTTGGATCAGCAGATTGATACATTTAATTTTGACAGCGAAAGCTTTAGCAGGTTAAACGGTTTTGAGTTCAATGAAGATTCCCCGGTGAGGAACAATCTTTTTGTACAGCCTGCCACTACGATTACAGGTCAAAATCTACATGTCCAGTTTCCTGATATGCACATTCCACGGGATTTAAAATTCCCAAAGACTTCCAATATCTGTATGCTTGGTGTGGCAGTGGGAATGTACGACCTCAGTTATGGCCGAATGATCCTGAGTCCGGTTCAGTCTGTTGAAATAAAGAATAGTCCTGATGCACCGATAATCCCCGTCAAACAGTTTGACTTTGAAATTGAGCAGGGTTGTCTTTGCATCGTTGTGATTTCCCTGCAATATCTGAAAACAACTTTTGCGGGAAAAATGCTGATCAATAACAAGCAGTTTAGCCCATGTGGGATACTAAGCGCCACGATGGTCGATGGCCAGGTTGATGAGTTAAAAACCAAAAACTGGAAAAAAATAGACTTTAAAACGACATCGTAGATATATAGATTCTATAGACAAGATGGTCAACGGTTTCATAGGGCCATAAGTTGAAACCAACACGACCAGCAAGTAAACGAATATTGTTTTACGGCCAGGTTCATATCGAGGGCAGTGCGAAATCAGGGTGGCGTTGTTTAGTCACAGACAGTTTGCTGACGAGTCTCAGAGATTTAATTAAGCAACTGGGGAACGGATTCCAAAGTCAGTGTGAAATTTTGGGTCAGGGCTTTAGTGGTAGCAGCCGTCAGGTAAAAGGCAAATTACATCACCAATAATGTTTATCAGGCTAACGGGTGTCCAGATTATTTTGATAATTCTTAATCAATTCCAGTATCACAGCAGCCGGAATAACAAGTGTCGTTGTTCGGCTGAAACGGGCAATGTTAATGCCATGAAAGTGCTGATTGAGGTCAAAGACCGGCCCCCCGCATTCATCTGGAAAAATGATGGCGTCATGACTAAATACCTGTGCGAAACCATCACGGCGGATACTTTTGCCTCCCGAAAACTGATCTGCAGGATGGGTTGACAGTGGAGGATTAAATATGCCCAATGTCAGGTCCTTTGAATACAGGTTTTCTGAACGTTTTATTTTAAATGTAATTTGGTCCCCGGGCCAGTATTTCATCAGCTCGGTCCCGTAATCTTCGGGCTTGCCTATGGTTATGCCGCTGATGCTTAAAACCTTGTCGCCTGCTTCTATGCCGCTTGTACCTGCAGGAGAAGTGGGCTGTACCGTCGTAATGGTGATGTGGTTGTCTTTGAATGTAGCCATTGCGCCGAGATAACCCAGGCTAAATCTTTTTAAAGATTTAAAATACATGCTGCCTATGATGCTGATCCGTTCGTTGCGGTTTGGTTGTGGAGAGACTAAAAGCCTGCCCAGTGTTTGAGCTGAAATGGTATCACTGACAAACTGTTTTAACTGTATCCCACCTTTAATCTCAGCTAAGGCCTGCAATACTACGAGATCGTTCCCCTGGTCTCTGTAAATGACTTTCAAAGGAAGAGTGTTGTTTTTTTGCGACAGGTAAGTGGGGTCATTTCCAATCATCGAACTCTTACTTATGATCAGGCTATTGACAGCATTTCCAGTGGCAATCTTGGCCGGCACAGCAAACAAAGTTCCATTTATCAGTTGTTCCTTGCCATTTAGCATACTTTTTATGCGTATGCAGGGTTGCTGCGGACCTGGGTTGCTTGCTGCAAAACGGAATTTCGGATCTCTGAAATCAGTGACCGTTATTATTTTGGACCGGAGTGGGTCCGTACCCACGCTATCCTGTACTGAAGGGAATGTGCCGTAGATTTGAGGCGTGTTTAAAGCAGTCCAGTATCTCCTGTAAATATCGACCGGGATCTCATAATTTTCATCTTCACTGATGCCTATGGCACTATGCAAAGCGACAACTCTTCCTAAATGATCAAATAAGGGTCCTCCCGAATCTCCCGGCTCCATTATACATGTTGACTGTAT
This sequence comes from Pedobacter sp., assembly GCF_035317785.1. Taxonomy (GTDB): domain Bacteria; phylum Bacteroidota; class Bacteroidia; order Sphingobacteriales; family Sphingobacteriaceae; genus Pedobacter. The sequence goes on from NZ_DATHGC010000250.1 coordinate 9,740, forward strand.
AAAGCCCCATTTATTTTTGAGGTCGGTAATGCGGCCAAACCTGATACTGGGCCTGGCTTGGTTTACGGTTTCCGGATAAGCAATACTTAAACAGGGTTCACCGGGTTTTAATGAGGATGACCAACCCATTTCTGCATGGGGCCAGTTGCCTTTTTCCACTATTTTCATCATGGCGGCATCAGGAATTGTCTTGTTTTCTGTCAATTCAATTTCACCAAGCCCTGTTGCGACAGCCGTTTTTCCATTGGGAAAGTTGACCAAATAGGTGTTTCCGGGCTGATTCACATGCGCTGCGGTTAAAACATGACCCTGGGCGCTGACCACTACGCCTGTAAACTGTGCGCTGGTCTGGACTTTCTTTAAGGTATCAAATCCCCATATCCTTACGCTGGACCCGTAAGCTTTTTCAATTGCGACCGACAGTATCCCCTCCAGTTTTTTTGGGTTGGTCTTTTGCGCGTACGACTGGGAAGTTAAGGTCAGCAGCAATAAAGCAGTGGCTTTAAGTATATATTTAATAATAGTCATTTTGTGGTTTTACAAGGGTTGTAATTTCATTACAGCTCATGACATATAAGTCCGGCGGTCCCTTTGAAAGACCGCCGGCTTATAAATCATTGATATAAACCCTAATTTCTTAATTGAGCAATTCTGCCAATTTTTTATTAAGAGCTTCACCAATTAAATGAGAGCCTATTATTTTTCCTTCCGGGTTGATCAGGAAATTTGCCGGTACCCCGGATATGCCGTATACTTTTCGTACTTCGTTGTCCCAGCCTTTAAGGTCCGAGATTTGCGGCCAGGTCAGGCCGTCTTTTTTGATGGCTTCCAGCCATTTGGCTTTGTCGCTATCTACCGATACTCCAAGGATCTCAAATCCCTTATCCTTAAATGCAGCATATTGCTTCAACAGGTTAGGACTTTCCGCGCGGCATGGCGAGCACCAGCTGGCCCAAAATTCTACCAGTACATACTTTCCTTTATAATCTGATAATGAAACCGCTTTGCCATTTACGTCATTTTGTGTAAAGTTTGGCGCGGCAGCACCGAGGGCGGTTACGGTATGTGCGTTTAACAACTTATACAGCGTTTGTCCGCCATAAGAAAGGCGAAGTGTTTCGCTGAGCTTGTTAAACAGGGGCTGTGCAACCTCTGGCTTTGTACTATAGCCGCCAACCAGTTCAGACAAAGCCTGAAGCGCGAAATAAGAATTAGGATTGGCTTTCGCAAACTCGAGCATCTTTTCGCCTCTGGATTTTCTGAAAGCCTGAACCTGTTTGTCAAGGGCTTTGAAATGGAGTGTGTCTTTTTGTTGCTCAGGGGTAGCCCTGTTGATGGCGACGTTTGCATTGTGGTGTACAGTCATCACGGTAGGTCCGACTTGTGCTTCAAAAACCTTCATTTCGTTGTAGACTTTAGAACCCGACCATTTGGCATTGTATAGAGAGTCAGCTGAAGTAATGGTGATGCTTTCCTTGCCAAAATAAACGTAGATGACATCGCCGAGACCCTTTGTTCCATAAATTTCTTTGTCCTTGATGCCCTCACGGGACAGGGTGATCCTTGATGAAGCATTACCTGAGATGTTCCCGGAAAATTTAAATGTGCCATTGACCAGTTCCGCAGAATCAGTCCGGCCGCTGCCCTCAGCAGTATAATCCAGGTAGATTTTCGCAGGTTTATTCAGGTTTCCAATCTTCCCGCTGATGGTAAAATCGGGAGTTTGAGCAGCTGCGATGACCGGGGTCAGCGCAGTAAGTAATAATAGTTTTAATTTCATGTGTTGTTATATTGTGTATTAGTTAGTTCTTATTGCCATATCAACAGGAGCCCCCGGGATGCCTTCGATTTTTTTAATCAGAGATCCCCCTTCACCGGTTTTGATATTGGTGAACCAGATTGTACCGTCTGTACCGACCAATAGCGTTTCCTCATCTTCTGAAAGCTTCAACATGGTGATTTCTTTTCCGCCGAAGTTTGTAACAAGGTCTTTGACTTCTTGGTTGACCGGGTTGTATCTGACTACTTTTGTACCTGATGCGATGTAGATTACACCATTTTTTGCTCCCTGCCATTTGGTAGTAGGAGTAACCAGGTCGGGACGAATGAATTCACGTTTCTGCTGTGCCGTAAAGCTGAACGGACCTGTGAACTTTACATTAAATTTCAGCTCATAGATCTTGCCATCTGCAGATTTCATGATTGCATAGCAGTCTGCATTATTCAACTGTACCAATTTGATCAAGTCCATTCCGACGTTCATTGGATCAAAGATATTGCCACCCTCCACTGAGTATTGGGTACCGAAGTAAACCGGTGTTCCGTAATAGTTAATCCTCACAAATTGTTTACGGTTTTTGTCAAAACAGATAAAGTAGGTACCCGGATCTGTTACCGCCATTGCAAATGACGGTGCCAGATCATAGTCGCCTTCGGCAGACAATCCAAACATTCCATAGGTGCTTGCCTGGTCCCAGGTACTGGTTGTGCCACCATAGAATTTGCCGTTTACCACACCCATCATAACACCCTGTTCGTGCGCTACCAATGAGCCAACTTCAAGATCATCAGGACTTGTGAAAAAGTTATCTTTCAGCTGGTTTGGGTAGCGATCGTGTTCCATCATGGTGTTTGGTTCCAGTCTTACTCCGTCATGTTTGGTGATAATCCAGTAGCCGAGCATAACTCCCCCGGTATACTTGTTTCTCAAAAAGAATAGATATAGGGGATCTGAAGGCAAGTCTTTTCCTTGCATCGCCTTGTACAAACGCGCCTGTAATGTGCCATCGGCTTTGATGAAGGAGAACTGAGTAACACCATTTTCTACACTGAGAACTGTTGTGCCTTTTTCGAAATCCGTCGCACCATTTACCTTGAACTTGTAAAAGTACTTCATTCCATTGGTTTTGTTGTACACCGTGAGCATGCCGTCGTAACGCTGCGCTGCAAGTCCAAAAATGACTCTCAATTTTGGGCCTGTGTAGGTGATATCGCCTCCGGTCCGCTCACTGATTTTCCAGGACATTTCCAGTTCTGCACCCGGAGGACCTTTGACCCCCGGGTCGATGATTAAACTGTCTCCAACAATTGCGTTATATACTGAATCTAATGTGGTCACTTCGGGTTCGACCGGCATGTTGATGTCATAGTGACCCAGATCTTTGTGGCAGGCGGCCAGCGAGAAAACAAGCACTGCCATCAGGATCATCAATTTCTTAATATCCATGTTTATTTTCTTAAATGACTTCATTTCCATTTTCATCTATAAAATAATATTTACCATTCTGTACATTTTTCTTGAGCAGTGTTTTCTTAGCCGGGTTGGCCGTATTGTAGAAATAATACCGGTCTGTATTTCCTGGAGTAACTTCTTCTATGACATACTTTTTAAGCGGATTCTTGGCAACCCAGTTGAACGGATTTCCGAGCATCGTGTTGAGCAGGGCTACATAGTACAAGTTTTTAGGTGCGTCCAATCCTTCTTTTGTCATTGACTTTTGTCCTGTGACAAGAAAGAACAGCTCATGTTTAGTTCTCGAATAGGGAGGTAATGGCCAGGTATCCCACCAGTCCGGTTTTTCCAGTTTTGCAGAGAAAACCACCTTTGCTTTGATCAGGTATGGATTTTCAATGGCGAGATCGGTAGTTCCTATCAGTTTGATCATGACGGATACAGATCGTTCTTCAAGTTCCTTGTCTTTGTTGTAGATCACAAGTGGCAAATAGGTAAATCCTTTTTCTGCATTAATGGTATAAGTAGGTTTCAATGCTTCATAGTGGACTCCGGGAATTGCAGTTGAAGAATCCATTTCTACTTTTGCAGCAAAGGTTCTTGCCTTGTTTGTTCTGATACCCAACAAGCGAACAGGTATCCAAACGGTATCCTGTGCAAGTGTTGGGGTATAAGCAAAGGTTCGCAGTATGCTGTCCCTGTCACCCCCCTGGGTATCAAAATATACACTTGGCGCATGGTTAAAAAGCTTTTCATCTGCTTTCTTGCAGGAAGCAAAGCCGGTGACCGCTAATAATATGATGATGTATGGTTTCATAAATTTCTTTATCATTAATGATTAAATGGTTAGTTATCGGCCACCGTATACGATCTCATCGTTTGGCAGGGGCAGCACAAATATTTTGTTGGATGCAGGAATAACTGCTCCCGTTTGCCCTACAATGCCCCGGTTTAACCTTTTGTACATGTAAAATAACTGCCCCTCTGCAAGGGTCTCCTTCCGTGTGTCTTTGATCAGCTCTTTGAGAAATTCTTCTTCATTTCCTACAGGAAGTTTGTCCTCAATCTGTCTTTGGGCCCGCACCTGGTTTAGATAGGCGTAGGCGGTAGCAGGACTGTTTTGAAAACTAGCTTCTGCAGCAATGTAGTACATCTCGCTAAGGCGTATGGCGGGAGCCATCAGGTAGTGGAGATTGGAGTTGACACCCTGATCAATGGTGTTTCTACGGTATTTTACAATTTCAAAAAAAGCAGCACTTTGGGAAGAGCTTTTTGAAATAAAGTACTTGTAGCGTGAATCAAAAGCGCCTGCGGTGGTCTTTTCATAAATATAGTCAGCAGCATCAGTAATCAGGTGTAAGCCATTTGTGCCAGGTTCAAACCACTTCTCTTTGATCGGTTTGGCCATAGACGGTATGTACCAGGCGAATAGCAATTCTTTGTACAAGATCCTGTCTTTTTTTGATTCATCAAATGCTTCGAAATCTTCTTTCGCAGTCCATGGGAATTTCT
>NZ_DATHGC010000251.1:0-4011 GCF_035317785.1 Pedobacter sp.
CCGGAAGCTTATAATTCGACCACGCTAAAAGGCAATGAAGCAACTTTTACCGTATCAGCCAATCCCGGACAGCTCTTTAAAGCCAAACTGGCCCGAAAATCAGATGCCATTGATCCGCAAACCCGGAGCGAAACCTGGGAGCTTACTTTTCCGAACGCGAACGGTTTGCTCAAACCCGGTATGTTCGCGCAGATCGTATTGCCGGTCAGCCGCCCCAAAGACGGATTCCTGGTTCCTTTTAAAACAGTGGTAACCACGCAGGAACGCAAATTCGTGATCAGGGTAGAAAACGGAAGAACGAAATGGGTAGATGTTAAGACGGGGTTTACCGGCAAGGAAAAGACCGAGATCGCGGGCGATTTAAAACCAGGTGACCAACTGGTGGCACAAGGCAACGAGGAACTGAAAGAAGGTACAACCGTTCAGGTAAAACAATAAATAAAAAAAGGTAAAATCTATTCTACTGTATAGTTAGTTACGTTCTATTATCCGGCGTTGAGACGGGGTAAATTTAATTGCAAATTAGAAACAGCAACATTAAACTATGGAAACAGCAAACCGGAAGAATCAATGGGTGGCATGAAAATGTAGTCAATTAATAAACTTTTTAAACCCTTTTCTTATGAAATGGATCACCCGTGAACGGCCAAAAATTGACCGTATCGCCTGTCCCTGGCTTATTAAAAACTTTGTTGACCCTACAGCAAAATTCATTTTTGTACCTAAAGATCAGGTTATTGACCAGGCCAAGGTACAGGATGCCATACCTTATGATATTGCGGGTGTAGAATATACCCATGAGGGTGAGCGCTGCACCTTTGATTATATCATTAAAAAACACGACTTAACCGACCCGGCGCTCTTGCAGATTGCAGAGATCGTCCGGGGTGCGGATACGGCCCGCTTTGACCTGGCGCAACAGGCGGCGGGGCTTTGGGCCATTTCAGCCGGACTATCCTACAACTTTAAAGATGATCAGGAACAGCTGGCATTCGGATTAATTCTTTATGATGCACTGTATAGCTGGGCAAAATATGTACAGGAAGAAAAACACACATGGCAGAGCAAATAATCAAATCTACCACTTTGAAAAAACCAACCAGAAACTTTTTATAAATGCAAGGACCGATGGCTTTTTACAAAAAGTTGAGTCGCCCCTTGAAACAACTATCAAACGAGCAAAATTATACCAGGAGGCCGGTGCCGATGGACTGTTTGTTACAGCTGTTTCAGATCCAGCAACTATTAAAGAGATCGCGTTATCTACTACACTTCCTTTAAATGTAGTTGGTACGCCTAAACTTTCATCTATAAAAACTTTGTCGGAATGTGGGGTGCGGAGGATCAGTATGACTGTTTTTTTATACAAGGCAACCTACAATCGATTAGAAAATCTCCTTAAAGCGGTTATAACAGAACAATCATTCGAACCCATGTTTTAGTTCAATTGTAAACATGATTGGAACAAATGGGACGAAAGCCCATTGTGCGGAGATTCTGATGAATATTAAATAACAAATTACCCAACTAAACAATAAACAAAAATGACTACGCCAGATTTTCACTTTTAGACAGAGGGGACTGAAAAAGTAGCTATTTATCAAGAGAGGCCGTTTTCTATATAGGAGGGCACTGAAAAAGTGGCTATTTATCAAAAGAGGCTGTTTTCAAAATTGGAGGCCACTGAAAAAGTCCCTTAGAATTAAAGGATGAAAAAAGGAGTAGAAAAGCATAGTTTTTCTGCTCCTTTTTTTGTATCTTGAAGAGGTAATCAGAAGGCCTTTTAGATGTTAGCTCAACAGCAACAAATCCAATTCAGTGCGTTTTCGGGGTTATATGATCTGATCGTTCCCAAAGACAATCTTCTTCGCAAGATCAGCGAACTAATCGATTTCGACTTTATTTATCAAGAACTGGTGGACAAATATTGTCCAAATAACGGGCGTACGGCAGAAAGCCCCATACGCATGTTCAAATATTTGCTGTTGAAAACAATCTATACCGTCTCGGACGTTGATGTAGTTGAGCGTTCGCAATATGATATGTCCTTCAAATATTTCCTTGACATGTCGCCTGAGGAAGAGGTTATCGATCCCAGTTCGTTGACAAAGTTCAGAAAATTACGGTTGAAGGATACCGATCTATTAAACCTGCTGATTGGCAAAACAGTCTCCATTGCTATTGAAAAGGGCATTATCCGCTCCAGGTCCATTATTGTTGATGCGACCCATTCCCTATCCAGATCTAATCCATATTCAGCACTTGAGGTCCTGAGAGAACGTTCAAAACTACTGCGAAAAGCAGTTTACAGTATAGATGAGGGCATGAAAGACCGCATGCCGGAAAAGAACGATTCGGGTGAACTGGAAAAGGAATTGGCTTATTGTAAGGAACTTGAAAAGTGTATTGAATCGGACCAAACGTTATGTTTAATTCCTGCGGTCAAAGAGAAGTTGAACCTATTGAAGGAGACCGTGGAAGATACGCAGGAAAATTATACACTCTCCAAAGACAGAGATGCCAGGACCGGCCATAAATCAGCCGATAGCAAATTCTTTGGTTACAAGACCCACCTGGCCATGACAGAGGAACGCATCATTACAGCTGCAGTTGTAACATCAGGCGAAAAAGGCGATGGCCCTGAACTGCCAATGCTTTTGAAAATAAGTCAGGACAATGGAATCGCGGTAGATACGGTAATCGGCGATTCGGCTTATTCAGGGAAAGAAAATCTTAAGCTAACATCTGAACAGGATATAAAAGTCGTGGCCAAAATTAACGCTTCAATAAGCCAAGGCTTTAGAAAGGATGAAGACAAGTTCGACTACAATAAAGATGCTGACATGTTTGTCTGCCCCGCGGGACATCTGGCCATTCGGAAAGCGCGCCAGGGGAAAAAGAATGTTGGAAAAAACCAGGTACATATGTATTACTTTGACGTTGAAAAATGCAAGATCTGTCCATTGAGGGACAATTGCTATAAAGCAGGGGCAAAGACCAAGACCTATTCAGTAACCATAAAATCAGACACACATCTCCAGCAAATAGCTTTTCAAGAAACGGACGATTATAAACAAAAAGCCAGCCACCGGTATAAGATCGAAGCAAAAAACAGTGAGCTAAAAAACGTTCATGGCTACGACCGGGCTATATCTTACGGAATTGAAAATATGCAGATGCAGGGGGCATTGGCGATTTTTACGGTTAACCTGAAGAGGATTATCAAACTAACCGTCTAAGTCCCCAAAAACCGAAGAAAAACAGCCTATAGAACCATTACTTTCCCAAATCATAGACTATAGTTAGTCCCATGGAACCAATCACCACTTGTAGACAATAAAAAAAACGATCAAGTAAAAAACATGTTCTACTTGATCGTTTTTAAACGATCACTCATAAATGAGTAACTTTTTCAGTGACCTCCAAAATTGAAAACAGCCTCTTTTTCTTTGGTGTATTCGGGTAGGTGGTGGAGAGTGATTTCGTACAGACGATTCTCAGCGCCTCCATTTTACTTGTAAAAGTACCTCTTTAGCTTTATAGGACTTTTTCAGTGCCCTCTTATTTCCCAGGGCTTTTGTGCTATTTTACTATTTGCACTGTTTGTGAAAGCAGTAAATTAGGTTATGGAGATTCCGCCATCAACAGGCAGCACAACCCCGGTTACCCATGTTGAGCCCGAATCTATTAATAAGGCCATATTAACCACAATATCTTCCACACTGCCTCTTCGCTGTAGAGGAATGGTTGCCCTCTCGCTGTCATGAATAGCCTGGACAACATCTGGTGGTAACCCTGCATTCGCCAACACTGGGGTATCTGTTGGGCCAGGAGCGATAGAATTAACGCGGATACCTAAAGGAGCTAATTCTAAAGCCCAGATTTTGGTTAGCATGTTCATACCTGCTTTGGCCGAACCATATGCGCTGAGTTGAGAAGAAGGTTTAATGCCAACGCTGCTGCTTACATTGATTATTTGCCCTTTAGATGCAGTGAGAAATTCAATACACC
>NZ_DATHGC010000252.1:0-37699 GCF_035317785.1 Pedobacter sp.
TCTCTAAAACTATCGCCTTCTTATAAGACTCTTGATAAAGTCTACCAAATTTGGCATCTGTAATTTCTACTGACATCTCTTAAAGTTAATCATTAATAAATACTTCTTCGTGGAGATGTTAAGTCTGTATAGGACGAGTCAACCTGTCTAAGTCTCAGGGCACTCCAAACAACCAGGAATAAAAATTAAAAATAACCTAAACAATTATAAAAATGGCAAAGATAAACAGTGGCATTTTCGGGCCGGTTTCAGGGAAAATCGGACCAGTGATAGGATCCTCCTGGATGGGCATTCCCTACCTGAAAGCGGTATCCAGAAAAAGTAGTAAGAAAAAACCGCGCAGTCCGGCGCAGATGGCCAATGAGGCTAAGTTCAAATTTGCAAACAACTGGCTGGTTCCTTTCCATCCTTACCTGACTGTAGGCTTTCAAAACCTGGCCATTAAAAAGACGGCGATTTCCGCAGGCTTTTCTGCCAATTACAGGACGGTGTTTATAGGAATTTATCCTGATATAGAAATTATCTATGATAAACTGATCATCAGTTCCGGACCGCTTACCCCTTTGGGAAATCCGCAAGCCGTGTTTTCCTCGTCCGATACCATTGAACTGACCTGGGAGCAGAATTATCGCCCCGGAGTGGTTTACAACGACCAGGTGATGCTGGTGCTCTACTCCGAAGCACATGACATGACGGATGGTTTCATAGGAGCAGTTAGCCGTGCAACCCAGCAGTATAGCTTTAAGATCAGTCCCAAGCTAACCGGAGAGGCATTGCATGCATACATCAGTGTCACGTCTCTGGACAGGAAGCAAATCGCCGACAGTATTTACATAGGAAAAATAGATCCGTTATGAGAACACATACCACGCTTACTTTGCGGAAACTCATCCTTCATGAAATGGATGCCGAAAAGAATCAAATGACCCAGCAGGAAATTCGCGTTTGGATAGAAACATTACCAGATGTGGCAGCAGAAATGTTTAAGTGCATGGACTTTTTTATCGGAAGTATATTTGACAGGGGGATGGTTGGCAGACAGGTTCGCCAGATCCAGTCGGAATGTATCTATTTGCTCAATGCGATCGACAAGTATGAAAACCTGGGTGCCGGGCTTGAAAAACTGAAAAAGGAAGTGATCAAATGCCTGGACCTGATCCTTGAACGAGTAAATACACACGGAGGCAAATACCTCGAGGAAAAAACATTGATGCCAAGACTACATTTTAAAAGAGAACAGTCTGGTTTAGAAGCACAGGTCAGTTTGCTGATTTCCAGGATGCGGACAGCTGGAGTGGAAAAGGTCCTTCAGGAGATCATTATGGAGTGTTTTGAAAGCTTTAAAAAAGCCAGACAATGCACTTATTATAAAATGAACTATATCAAAGACTTGCTTGAAGCCTTGGTACAGATTACCGGGAAAGACAATAAATCATTGATCAACGGCAATTTGAGCCATCATTTGTTCGAGGCCAATTACAATACGGAGGCCTACATGAAATATTCGCAGAAAAAGATCCGGGAAGAAATGAATGAAATCTATGAGGTAAAGGAGCAGTTTAACCGGCTTTATTTCTACCAGGCAGAATTCAAAAACCGACCTTATCGCAAATCGAGGGAGCGATACGACCTGAACCGGCGGAGGAATAAAGAAATCATGACCGATTTTATCAATGCGGAACTCAGTTGTCTTCAGCAACAGCATCGGCCTGAACCGGTACTGCAGCCGGCACAGCCTCTGGGGGGAAATGGTTCTGCAAATCATGCCGGCGATATTGCCGGGTATAAGATCCGGTTTTTGCTTTCTGTTGACGCGCTGGCTTTTTTTATTAAGCTATTGGTGCAGGCAAAGGTCATTGACGGCGGCGTGCGTACGGAACTGCTTGCCTTTGTGGCCAAAGTGTTCATCACACCCGGTGTAAGTGCTGCAGGTATTTCTCCTGGGAGTTTGGGTGTAAAATACAAACAGGTCGTGCAGAGTACAGCAATGAATGTAAGGGCGGCACTGGCCAGGATGGTGAAGATAATTGATGATGAGTTTGGCCGGGTTTAACTGGGCAGGGTGATCATGAAGGTGGTTCCGGAATTGATTTTACTTTGAACATCAATTTGGCCGCCCAGTGTTTCTATTTGGGTTTTGACCATATACAGGCCTAATCCTTTACCCTCAACAGAGGTGTCAAAGCGTTTGTATAAGCCAAACAGTTTATCGCCGTTTTGCTGCAGATCAATTCCCTTTCCATTATCCCGGAATGTGAGGATAACATTATCGCCGGCACAATGGCTTTTGATACTGAGCACCAGTTTTACATCAGCCCGCTTGTACTTTATGCTATTGGAGATCAGGTTATAGAAAATGCTGTACACATAGCTTTTCAGACTATGGATATGGTCTACAGCACTAAAGTCGCAGTTTAATTCGGCCAGATTTTCCTCCAGGTAATCTTTGAAGACCACCTTAATGTCCTCCAGGATCTGACTAAAGACAATGTCTTCCATCTGTTCATGTACCTGTTGCTTTGCCTGCAGGATGTGATTGATGTCCCTGATTACTTCATCCAGTCTCTCTACACAGGTGACCAGATCGGCAATCATTTTATCGGCTTCCTGCTCGCTGTGCGGTCCCATACCAAGCAATTGGCATAAGCCGATCATATTGGCCAGAGGGGCCCGTAAATTGTGAGAGATGATATAGGTAAATTGCTCAAGCTCTTTGTTGCGCTGCACCAGGCTTTCGGTAGACTGGATCAGCTCATTTTCGCTGACCTTTAAGTTGTCACGCATCGTTAGCAACGCTTTGCCAAGCAAATCGTGATCGCCCAAAGGAGTGAATTCGACGGCAAAATTTCGTTTTCCTGTTTCATTGGCAAAAACAGCGGCTTCTCTCAATTTCCTGGAAAGCTCGTTTACAGCCCGGACCATGCTGTCGATCTCAGCGCTCTTCTTAGGCAAATTTATCAGGCGCAGTTTACCCTTGCCCAGGTCTTTTACCATTTTTATGATCTGCTTGATGGGAAAGACGATGATCCTGGTCAGGTAGAGGGAAAGAAAAATTCCCGCTAAAAATATGACAACCGCGAGCGCGATAATGAGCACTCTCAGCCGCTGAGCGTAGGTTTCCAGGTTCTTGTACTCCCGGTCCTTGATCACGCGTTCCATTGCCGCTACTTTTTCCAGCTGAGCCATCAGCTCGGCCGTATGGGGAATAATTTCATCTTCGATAATCTGTTCAGCGCCCAGCTTGGTGACCGGGTCATCGTAATCTTTGAATGCTTTCAACGCCGCCATAATGCGCTGCTGTCCCGCCAATATATGGTCAAACCCTTTAAAGATATTTTTAAGGTTGTCGGTGATCCTTTTATCATTTAGTCTGACCGTCAATGCCAGTAGTTTAACCCTTAACCGGGGATATTTAACACGGTGCAGCTGCTCAAGCGCCAGTTTATCTTCGGCACTGGACCGTAGAAATACCCAGTTCGTGGAGTACATTTTAGATTCGATCAGTAAGCTTTTAAAATCACCTAATGCCTGCTGTGAAGGATCAATGACTGAAGAGATATAATCTGATAACTTCTTACTTTTATTCAGGGTATAAATGCTGAGCAAGCCGTTGATCACAAACAGGCTGACCAGGATCAGGAAGCTGAAATATATTCTGTTGCGGATACTTAACCTCATTTAGCTGTGTTTTATTAGAATCTGAAATTAAGACCGCCCATGATACGGAACGGATCTTGCGGCTGGCCATAAAATAGTTCTGTCTCTTTCTTATTCAGATCCATGTTGTAACCTACACTACGGTAATGCTGATTCAATGCATTGCTTACATTCACAAAAAATGAGAATTTTCTACTGAACTGATAGCGGGTTGATAGGTTCAACAAAGCGTAGCCTGCAATTGTTTGCCGCCTGATGGTGGTTCCCACGGTATCTTTTGTCCCCGGCAGGTTTTGCCTGCCCATGAGGAGCAGCCTGGGCGAGAAGGTCAGATTGCCTGCACGGAGGTCAGTACCAATATGAAAGATTGCAGGCGAAATGAATGGCAGTTCAGCGTGATCTGATTTTCCATCTACATAACTGAAAGAGGCGTAAGAATTGAAAAACAGGCTCCCGATGGCATGTTTTAAGTTAAACTGCAGGCTGCCCCCATAATTTTTCTGTCTGCCCTGGTTGGTGAATACCTCTATATAGTCTACCGGTATGCCGTTGTACTGATTGTCATATAACCTGGTGGTTAAATTGTCATCGGCAAAGCGGAGTAATCCGTTTAGTACCGCATAGTAGGCGTCGGCGGTTACTGTAAAATCGTTTGTGATGTATTGGCGGATGCTGACCTCGAAATTATGTGACCGGATGGGTTTGATTTCTGGGTTGGGCAGGTGTAGAAATGAAGAATGGTAAGTTTTCCCGGAGTCAGCGGTTTCAAAAGTGCCGTATTGTACGTAAGCGGTGGAAGGTGATGGTGCCAGGTAAGCACTGCCGTAGAGTGCTTTTATTGTCGTTTTTGGAGTAAGGTTAAATACTGCGCCCAATCGTGGGTTGACGTTGCCGCCATAACGTGAATTGTAATCATACCGGCCGCCTAATGTAAAAGTCAGTGTTTTTACGGGTTTATATTGTGCCTGCAAATAGGTGCTGACATTGTAATACTTAATATAGTAGAATTGGGCAGGCAGTCCGTCCGGGTGATAAAAGCTGGAGGTACCCGCAATGCTTCCCTGAATGTTCCGACTGGTATTTACCGGTGCCGAAAGGTCAGCGCTTTGTGGAATGGCGTTAAAATTTTCGTAACTGACGCCTCCCGTTAAGTTTAATTTTGAACTTGCTTTAAAATCGAGCTGTTCTTCTGCTTTGATACTGGTAGAGGTGGAATATTTGTAAACGGGTTCGAGCGCAGTGTACAAATTCCGGTAGCTGGATTTCGGATCAAGCGAATAGCCGCTTGCAGTCAGTGTGGTTGAAGACAAGAACTTGTTAATTTTCCTTCTAAAAGAAGCGTTGGCCGTGGTGATCGACTGCCCCATATAGAGGTCTTTATTGTAAATGGTATTGCTGGTATTGTTGCCGTAGCCGCTCGGCATACGGGCATGGTTGCTAAATATGGAAAAAGAAAAATTATTCACATTTAACGCTGCATAGATGTTATAGGCCAGGGTTGGCGCCTGGTAGGAAGGCTTAAATGGGGTTGCAGGTTTTACCGGGCCATATATGGTATTGAAGGTGCCGCTCCGATAGGGTTCGCTGCTGAGCTGCGGGTCATCACGATAGATCTTAGTATAGTCCGGCTGACTGTCATAATGGTATTGCCCTGAAATGACGATGTTGGCATTGGTGGTCAATTTTTTAGCCAGAAACAGGGTATTGTTGGTGTAACCATAATTTCCCGCCGCAATGCTTGCTTCAGCTATGATGTCCTTATTTGCGGGGAGTTTCCTGGTAATGATATTGATCACCGCGGAAACGGCGTCTGCCCCGTAAAGCGCTGAGGCGGGGCCGTACACTACCTCCACCTGCTCTGCAAGACTTACCGGATAGTTTTCCATGATCGGCATGGCTTCATTTGTCGGTGAAGATATTTTTACACCATTCAATAAAATTACAAAGTTCTGCTGGCCCTGGATGCCCCTAACCGTAATGCTGTTCCTGGAATCGGAGTAGATCTTGTCATCTATTTTCATGTCGGGCAGGTCTGTAATCAGGTTAAGTAAAGACTGATAACCACGCGTTCTGATCTGTTCCTGACTAACGACATGAACTGTTGCAGGAGCATTTTCAGAGCTTTGCGATGACTTGCTTACGGTCGTTACTTTTACATTGAGCAATTCTTTCAGGCTCAGTGTATCCAGTTTGGTCGTATCGTTCTGTGCAAAGCCACAATAAGAAACCATCACTAAAAATAAAATGGGTATAATTTTTTTCATTGTATATTTTTATGGGGGTTAGTCTACAATCGTTGCCAGTTTCAACAGTTCTGACGCAATGTTCATATTTCTTGAAATGATGTTGTTTTTGTTGATCTCGAGTTTGAGGCGTTCGTTTACAATTACAATGTTGATACAGGATCCTTTTTTTGCCAGCCCCGTATTTTCTGTGATCAGTAATACGGGTTTGTCACGGGTCATTTCAGTTATCCGTTTGAGTTCGGTGCTTTCTTCTTCACTAATGAAAAGTATACTGCAGCCGGCAAATGAACCAACTGTATTGAATTTTCTAACGACTATTTTTCTGTTCCCAACCTGTTTGTTGCCCGTCAGGTCTTTCAGCTCGTCATTTAAAGGAGAATCGCCGAGTACCCCGATCACAAAATTATTGTTTTCATCAGTTTCAGGCCATTCAATGTATTTGGTGAACCGGTAGATGATGTTGGCGTGAACTTTATAATCAATTGTTTCCTGTCCGCTACAATAAATGGAGATCAGGAACAAAATACTAAAGCAAATGGATTTCCTTAAATTGATAAAAGGTTCTACGTTCATATCTGGTGCCTCTAACCAAATATACAATATGAGGGGCAAAGTTTTATTTATTCAGACTGATGTCATTAAGAAAACACTGCATGTTTTTTTGTAGTTTCTTCCGATGGGGATTTTGATATTTGAGTTTCATAAAGATGGTATTCCCCGTGGTTTTTTCTAAGGTGAGTGCCTGATACGATAAAAGACTGGTGAACTTTTCAAACATTTTGGACAGATGTGACTGTAAGTTGTAGTGCTTTATCACTTATTGTATTTTAATTAAATAACTTTATCTTTGGCATCATGAATTCGCTCACCGCCCTCGCCCCAATTTCTTTAAGAACAAATTTTAAATCTGATAAAGCTCTTGTAGATAAGATCTTAATACTAACTAGTTTAAGTTATATCAACAATATAGACCTCATTGAGAGGGAGATTGAGCATAATAAAGATATTTATATCATTACCAACCATAACAAAGAGTTATTGGCTTTCTTTATGATCAATGAAGAAAAGGTAAACGAAGAAGATACCTATTATTTAGGCTTAAGTGCTTGTAAAGATGAGTTGAAGGGACAGGGTTTAGGCAAGGCGCTGTATCAAAAATTTATGGATGATTGCAGGGGCAGGGAATTGAAGGAGAATAGAAAATTTTTGCTCTGGTGGACAACCGCTACTCCAATTGTGTATTATTGGTTTAATAAATATGTGGCTAACGTACAGCCAGATATGAATGGAGATTACAATGCTGATGGAGCAAAAATTGCCAACCAAATTAAAAAAGAAAAGTTTGAAGGCATTACAGCGGATTCACATCATCCTTTTATTCTACGCAGCGTTGCCCAAAATACAAACTATTCGGTTACCGAACAGGCACGTCTGATTGTAGCTACAGAAAGTCTTAAAATGGATGTTTTTCAAAAGTTTAACCTAAAGGAAGAAAATGCAGATCGGTTTTTAATGATCGGTTACGCTCCGGAATAGTTTAGCTCTACTAAAAGCGCAAGGGCATACGCATCAAGTAACAACGCACTCCCATTTATGTCGATTGGAACAAAATAAGGATGTGCTGATTTTCTGTTCACCTTATAGCTACTGCCTTCATTGGTAACTATTCCTTCGTTAAACAGATAAGTTAGTTGAACCTTACTCAAAAGAAATCTGTTTTCAATTTCCTTAAGCAATGTTTCTTGGGTAGAAAGGGTTGGCTCAAATTCCTTTTTTGAAAGTTTTTCGGCCATTGCCTGTAGATTTTTGATCTTACTGACTTTAAAGGCATTCAATAGCTGCTGATCCTTACTCAGTTGGTAATAACAATTTAAACAACATTCTTTTAAATGATGGTTAACCATTTTGAAATCTTTCAAAAGTAGATTTTTTAAAGCCCCCTGTGCGGACATTGGTTCTACGGATACAAACTTTTGAAGGTTTCCTATTTTCTGGTCAAAAGGTGCTGGTTCAAATATCGGTGTGAACTTATCTTTTAGTACTTCCTCCACAGTGTTGTCTAGTAGTTCTATGGCGAATAGTTTACTTTCGATATCGTCCTGGTCTTCGGAAGCAATGATATCGTAAATTACCTTAATTGCTTTTGGCTCATAGAGAACGCTTAAAAGCTCGAACAAAACCTTAATCAAAAGTTGTGTATGTTCTTTCAGGTGAAATTGTAATCCGGGATCTTCAATAAACTGAAGGTCGTTCTGAGCTGACATGGCGTAAATTAGCTCATCACTAAATTGTTGACAAAGCTCTTCAAAGTAGAAACAATCGCTTTCTGTTGGCTTTTCTGCAAATGTATTAAAAGTGTGGATGAGTTCGTATTTGAGTGTCAAATCTGAAATTTCCCAAAACTCTTTGAATAAGGTCAAAGGTAAAGGCTTTTTGGCAGTTTGAAAGAAACGGATAACAGTTAGCCGATAAAAGAAATTTGGATTGCTGTAATAGGTACTGGACAGTTTGCTGGTAAGTTCTGCATCATCATTCACAGAAATAGAGTGGAATGCTGCCGGGGCATCAGCTCTTGCCCTTAAAGCCCTTTCTAAAGTGCTGGATAAGAGATCGGTATCTGTGTTTACGTAAGATGGCTTTGCAATTGGTGCCCCATCATTTTCTGAAGCTGTAAACGACCTGATTTCTGTTAAATAGCTCCAGATTTTTTTCTTATAATTTTCATAAAGTTTTAAGCTCACCAAACTCCAGAGCAGGAAGATCACAAAGCAGATCGCTGATACGACAGTCAAAAAGTACTGGGTGTCATCACGGGAGATCAACGCTGAAACGACCAGCAGCAATCCTCCTGAAAGCACGGTGGCCACTTGGTTAAGCAATCCTTCTATAGTGGCCTCAATCCGCAGCCGGTCAGGACCGGTAACCTGGTATAGCACTTTTATGGCTGGTGTGGAGATCGCCTTGCGGATTACCCTTTCGACAAACTTGGCCAGGAAAATGAAGCATAGGATGAAGACGGGATTGGTTTGAAATGCTGCACCGCCAACGGAAGCAAAAATAAAACAGCCCACAAGCAGCAATGGCAATAGTAAAACAGAGAACCTGGCACCTTTAGCACTAAGTATATGCCCGGAAAGGAAAGAAAAGATCAGTTCACCAATTTTTACACAGCTAAAGAATACGCCGACGATAGCGGCGATCTCTATCCCGGTGTAGCTGGCCATGAACCGCACACTGATCAGGTACGTATAGTCGACAAAATAGATGGCCGCCACTGAAAAAACGGAAACCCCGGCGATGAGCAGGTAGAAGCGCTCTGATAGGAAGAACGCGAGATTGAGCTTCTTAAGTGTGGTCTTTATTGCCGGTTGATGATTTAACTTAGCCCGGTTTTCACCGAACAGCTTGTAGATCGGAAAGAATGCCGGCAAAATGCACAAGGCTGCTGCAGGAAGCAAATAATCGGGACTGCCGAGCAATTTACTAAGCACCGGGGCAAAAAGATAACCAATAATAGAAGCCACGATCTCCCCGGTTCCGATCAGCGCCAACAGCCTTTTGCTCTGGGAAAGATTGTACAGGCACGCGCAGATAGCCGAGAAGCTAAGGGCAAAAACGATGGTAAACGGCATGTTGAACAGGAAGCCAAAATACGCAAGGTAAACGGCATATGAGGGATCAGTACCTAACCTGACATAGGCGATAAATACGATTATACTGACTACAGAAAAAGCAAATAGAAACTCCAGATAACTGCGGATAATTCCCGCTTTTCGCTGCCTGGCCTGATAGATCCTGATCAGTAAAACACCCCCTATCCCGGAAATAATGTAGGCATATGGCAGATTTGAAACGCTTGTATTCTGGATCAGAAAGGTATTGACCGCTACAAAATAAAAGGAAAGTGCAACTCCCGTTATCAGTGAAAGTAAAAAAAGTAAGCGAAAGGAACGGCGCTCTTCTGCCCTCAATTTTACCATGCCGGAAAACCTGGAGGTCAGTGACATATCAGTTGCTTAAATTGGCGATTAAACGGGCAATGACCGTTCTTCCTGACTGTGGTATCCTGGAGCTTTGCACCCCGCTGGCTGCTCTTACCCCGGGAGAATAATAAGCTACATCAAAAAGATTCTGGGTAATGCATTGCAAGGTGACCATTTTATTGAAAGTATAGCCGATCGTTCCATGAATGAGCGTATGTCCCGGAATTTCGTTGTACGGATTTCCGCTAATGGAGGTGTTGATGCCCGTAGGTTTGTCTCCCACCAGATTTGCACGCATATTTACATTCAGTTTATTGCTGATAAATTTGGCGTTGATCCCTGCATTGGCAGAAAAGGAGGAGATATCTCCTATTCTGATACTTGAACCTGCTGTAGTCCGCTGTGGATCGATAACGGTGAAATTGGTAAAAAAGGTAAACCTGTCTAAAAGAGATGTTTCGCCGGAAAACTGGATACCCTGGATCTGCGACTGACCTATGGCCCTGAACTGTGTGGTTTTAACTCCAAGTGTATCGATATTCACCGTCCCCAGGGTGTTGCTATAAGAGGAATTGTAGCAGGCAATTTCTATGAAGCTCCCTTTAAAAGGAGTATATCGTGCAGAAACTTCAATATTCTTTACACGCTCAGGTTCCAGCAATGGATTGTTGACCAGCCTGGCAGAGGATGTTGCAAACTTATTGTACACAGACGCATCTAAAAAAGCCTCACTATAAATCGACTTAATAATGAACTTACCGGGATAATACACCGCCGAAAGTCTGGGGTTAAACACCGTACCATATCCGTAAATGCTATTGATCTTGTTATTGTCCATTCTGGCCGCAGCACTAAGGTTCAGTTTTCTGGCCCTGTCCTGATAGCTCAGCTGTCCATAAGCGCCAAAATCGACTACTGAGTAGTAATTGCCGCCCTTAATGCCATTGGCGCTGGAGCCTGTAGTGATCGGATCTTCTGTAGTAGAGTTTACATAATCGCCCTGCAACAAGCCATTCCTCAGCTCTACACCAAAGTTAAAATCCATTTTTTCATTGATCACATAGTTGAGCTTAGATTCTGTGCGGAACTGTTTGGACTGCTGTGAATAGTAGTTTGGCAGAAAATAGGATTCCTTTCCGGCAATGAGATCGGCAAAAGAAACCCCTGCATTGGCGTAACCGTAAAACCGGGTGATCACCGCCTCTTTTCCAAAATCACTGGTCCGGAAATAACTGAAATTGGAAAACGAAATACGCTCTGACAGACTTTTATCATAGCGGGCGTAGAAATACTGCTGCCTTACCTGCCAGTTCATCAGATCTGAACTGACCGCATAGTATTTATCCACATAGATGGGCGAAACGCCTTCCGACCATTTTTGGTATTCAAAGCCGAACTTCAGGTCGCCGATGCGGAGCTTGGCCGACAGGTAATAGTCTTTAACCCCATCTGAATAGGAAGTGCCAATACCATTATATCCTTTCTTATAATTTGTCTGGTCCAGTGAATCTGCCCTTGTGATAGCACTGGCAGTGGGGAGGATCTTTGTCTTATCGGAGTTTATGGTAAAGTACTTTCCGGTAGGGTCCTGGCTGGTATATAGCGCTGCTCTGGCAGCTGTGTAGTCCTGGGTAAATATGGTCTGGTATCTGTTGGCCCCGAATTCATCTGCCGTCCATTTATTGTCCCAGTCTGAAAACGACGACAGATTTGTATCATCTGAGTAGTAGACCCTGCCTGTAATGGCAAAAAACAGCTCGCGTCCTTTTCCGGACACCGTAACGTCGCCAAATTTGGTGTTCAATGATCCTGCTCCGCCATTACCGGTAAATGCGATCCTGCTTTTCTTCTCGTTACTGTTCCAGGCCTTTTTCTGAGGAAAATAATCTTCTTCGTTCTTGGTGATGATATTGATCACACCTAAAAAGGCGTTGGCTCCGTAAATGGTGGATGCCGGTCCGTATATGATCTCCACCCTTTTAATGTTGCTGAGCGCATATTGCCTGGAAATAAAGGCCGAATTTGACCACATTTCATTGTCCTCAACACCATCCACCAGTAATAACGTCCTGTCTGTATTTGCCGCCGTGCGGTAACCACGCTGGTACATATCGGAATAAGAAAGGCCTGAGCCTTTGGAAATATCAAAGCCCGGCAGGTCATGGAACAATTGTTCCAGATCAGTGTATCCGCGGTTCAGAATGTCCTCAGAAGTGATGATCTGAATAGTGGCAGGAGCGAGCTCTATGGTTTCTGCCTTTTTTGATACGGAGGAAGTAAGTTTGGCCCTGATCAGCTGCCTTAAATAAATTACCTGCAGCCTGAAACGGTCCGGATCACGTGAGTCGGGATCGAAGTTGTCCTTTAACAAAAGTAGTTTTTCAATACTTTCATCAGCCTTTTCTATGGAATCAAGTGCCAAATATGACATGGATAACAAGCGGTAAGCCTGTACCTTTTCACTGTAGCTAAATCCCTTTGAAGCGATACAGGAATTTAACCGGTCAATACTTTCGTAGAATTTGCCGATGTTGTACTGTCCTTCAGCATCATTGACCGATGTTATCCCGCATTCCTGGGAAACAGCAGGGTTGCAGATGGCAGTGAGCAGTAGCAGCAGAATGGGAGCGCAGATTTTTCTTATAGACATTTTAATTTTTATCTGTGGTTAGCGAGCGGTACATACCGGCCATGGTACTATGCCATCCGACAATTTTCTTATCCTCGCTTCCGGTGTACAGAAACTTTCCATCTGGTGTGTACCACAGACAATATACCCATTTGTTATGCGTCCTCAATGTCAGTATGTCTTCCGTGCTTCTTGATGCCATCAGTGCTTTTACATCTATCAGCTTAATGGTCTGGTCGCTACTTGCTGATGCAAGCTGGAGCACTCCGCCACCTACCATGCTAAATTTCAAATCATTGATTGAAGAGGCATGGGGCGTAAAGCTTGAAGCAGGTTTATTGCTTTTCAGCTCTTTTATCCAGATTCCCCCATCGTAAGTGCCTGCGGCCAGATAATCATCGGCAGGGCTAACCACAATACTGGTGATCTTTGAGGGTAGTGTAAATGTAGTGGATGAGGTTCCCGTCAGGTCAGCATCATCATTATAAACAGAAATTTTATTACCTGCTGCCAGATAGAGTTTGCCGCTGCTTCCATAATTCATTGCTGTAAAGATGCCGTTAGAGAATTTCAGGGTTTCAATAACTGTGTTCGCACGGTATATTCCTAGTCCTTTGCTGCTGAGAATAGCAAATTCTGAGTTGTTTTTAAACAGTACCTGTCTCCCTATCCCAGGAAAAGATACTATGGTTAATTCTTTTACTGATGGTCCGTTTGCATTCAGGCCCAGCAAAATTGCATTCCCCGTAGCGGTTACGACAACTGCTTTTAATCCGTCCGGAGAGGTACTTATGGAACGCGCCTCATCTTTGACGTCATATGAAGCTACTGGTTCAAGAATACCATTCACTACTTTAGAGAGGTACACCATGCCCGATTCATCTATAGAAACCAGCTGGTCGGCCGCTGGTCCGTGCGCTACACTTCTTACCGGATACTTATGGTAGGCAAACTGGTTCTTGTGCTGGATCTCATTGACCCAGTTAAACTGCAGGGAAGTATAAATGTCGTTGTTCTGGAGCGGTCCGTTGTTTGTAGCATTTAGCGTGTAGGCGCTGAGCACCTCCTTTTTGCTCTCATCAAATTTCTTATCGTTTAAAAGCAGCATGGCCTGATAAGAAAGGTTTCTGGCCTCTGCCAGATCCTTCAACCGTGCCGAGATCTGTTTCTGCTCTACCGCTATTTTTTCATTGCTAACCGCACGTTCGGTCTGTGTTTCTGCGATAGATTGTTGTTGTTTCGCAATAGTGGCATTAAGCTCTGCTATCGTTTTTTGTCTATCAGCAAAAGCCTTTTGTTGTTCGGCAATTACTTTTTGTAACAAGGCGTTTTTTTCACTTTTAGTTGCCTTTTCTTGCTCCATTTGAGCAATATTTTTTTGTTCAAGTGCCAATTTTGCACTCAATAAAGCATTTTCCTTACTTTTTTGTGCCAGGCGTTCCTGTTCTTGTGCTAATTTTCTTTGACGCTTAGCTTCTACACTTTCTTTTTCTGCAATTACTGTTTGCCTTTTTGCTAAATTCTTAAGTTCAAAAGAATAGATAGCAAGTAGAAAAGCGCCTAGCGCGATAACTGAAATAATTATGGAAATTCTTTTGGCACGAAGAAGACGCTGTTTTTGCATTTTCTCTTTAAAAACAAGTTCTTTTTCGAACTGTGTTTTGCTGTATTCCAAAAAAAGAATCGCCTTGTCGAATAAGTCATTATAACGTCCAGCCCAAATTGCAGTTGGTTGTTGTTCCTCCTTCCATTTCCAAGTCACCTGGAGTTCAGGATCGCGCAATAAACCTCCTTTGCCTGCTTCGTATAAATTAGCTGCATCGCATAGGCGGAGGTAAGTCTGTGCAGCTGTTTCTTCGTCCTCAATCCAGGTAATTAACCGTTCCCAGCGTTTTAAGATACTTTCGTGTGCAATATCCAATATAGAATCTGGTGTTAAAGGGACAGTAGAAATTGACGTGATAAAGTTGTTTTTCCCGTTTCTGAATATATCGGTCACCGCAATAATTTCTGCCTCGCTTGCATTGGCCAATTCACAAAGCTCTGCTAATTTTCTAGGCCTTCGCATGCCTTTGAAGGGGCCGCTCATGGTAACTAATGCGCAAAACATTGCTTTGCAAATTTGTTGATCTTTTGAGGTTTTTAAGGTCGAATATGCTTCTTCAAGATGCTGTGATAGCGCATTGTCGAGTGTTCCGGCTTGTTCATAGGATTCGAAATCAATTTCATTTCGATTGCTGTTTTTGTTATTTTCCCAGTAATCCCAGGTACGCATCATCGCATGCTCCAGGAGCGTTAACTGATCTTGATTCTCCTTAATATCATTGGATAATTGCGTAGTAAGATCAGCAGAAAATTTAACATTTTGTATGCTTAATGCTTTAACAATAGCGTCTTGTTGCTCGGCGGCATTCATTTTCGATACTAGGTATTGACCGTTATTGATCGCTTCGGGGAGTCCGTTAAATTCGGTGCAATTGCCAAGAAAATCCGATCTCATCGTTAATAGAACAGAGATGGGCGAGTGCTTAGCTTCAGTTGTTTTTAATAGGAGCTGAATAAAAGCTGCCGCATTATTTTTTTCATTGCCAATCGAAAAACGAAACAGGTTTTCAAAATCATCAACTATTAAAAGTAGTTTTTCATTTTTAGCTAACCGGGATTGGTTATAAATTTCGAGGAGAGCAGATTCACTTTCGTTTAATTTATTTAAGATTTGGCTGCTTGCTGCTGTATCAGAACTGTATAGCACACCTTTTTCTGCGAGTGCATAAGCCATATTTGCAATAGGATCACATTCAGGCTTAAAAATACAAATCTGCCAATTTTGAGTACTGTCGTTTTGTAAAGCGGGGATTAGTCCGGCTTTAACCAATGAAGATTTTCCGCTTCCGGCAGATCCAATAACCATAAGAAAGCGAACAGAAAGAAATTTTTGGAGCAATTGACCTATCTGTTTCTGCCGACCAAAAAAAAGTTCGGCTTCTGTTTCTTCAAATGATCTTAATCCGGGAAAAGGATTGGTTAATTTACTTTCCAATGTGTTGAGCATAAGCTTGAGCGTTGGCTAGAAATTCATTCAAGAACTAATAATTAAAGCACATAATGATTCTCGTCGAAGATAACTCATTTGTTAAGATAATTCAAATTCTTATTTTAAGCCCTTTAGGAGTATGAATTTAAAAAGTTACTAATGAAAAATCTCTGCGCCAACAGACTATTTATATTTTT
This sequence comes from Pedobacter sp., assembly GCF_035317785.1. Classification (GTDB taxonomy): domain Bacteria; phylum Bacteroidota; class Bacteroidia; order Sphingobacteriales; family Sphingobacteriaceae; genus Pedobacter. The sequence continues at coordinate 15,747 of NZ_DATHGC010000252.1, forward strand.
TCCATTTGTACCGTCATGCTGCTCAGATCTGATGTCTTGCTCCCGGGAAGCTCGGCCGAAAGTTTATGTCGCATGTCGAATTATCAGAGGCGGGATCCTGGGTGGATTTCGCTGAACCAGCGTGCCAGGTTTGGGCTCATCACCAGCCTTCTGAGCTGGATTCATAATAAGAATAACTGATATTGATTAAAGAAGCGACGTTAAAACCAGCAAGCGCGGAAAAGGAATCGTTATTCCTTAAACTTCCGCCGATCCAGAATTTATCCTGATAAGCAATTTTGAGATGGTCTTGTCGTGCTATAGCTTGTCAATGAAGCAAAGCAAATATGAAAGCAAACGCAAAAGTTGATCTGCAGAAATGTATCTTTAATCATTTTTTTATAACTTAGTTGTTCTAATTACAATGTTCAAATGAAAATTTATAACTTTCGCTTTTCACTAGCTTTTATTCTTCTTTTTTTATTAACCTCAGGCATTAATACCTACGCCCAAACTGATTACATTATCACCAATAATGGTGCGAAAGTAATGGGCGAAGTAAAGAGCCATAATGTTGATAAAGTGAAGTTTACGGCAGCTGGAGAAAAGAAAGTACAAAGATTTAATCCGGAAGATATTAAGGAAGCTTATAAGGCAGGTCACGGTATATTTTGTTCCATGATTTTGCCTGGAGATAAAAGTAGTTCCTTTGTTATACTTCCATGTCTGGGGCTCCGGTCGCTTACGGGGTAGACCGAGGATAAGTTTACCTTCGATTTTATACATTCCTTAATTGTAGAGTACAATGGCACTCAAGCCAAATAACCTGTCTGATAACTATTACAGAATTTGCAGTTTCATTTTAGTGATGTTGTGCAGCTGTGGATCACCAGCGCTTGCGCAGCAACGGGCCAAAGCCAATAATACCTTATTCACGGCTGGCCACGCCAGTGCATTTATAGGCGGTTTGTACGATGCTTACTATCCATACAATAAGTTAAAGCTGCATGGGGATTTTGGACTAGGCGCCCCCGATAAACTGGATGGTGAACTGCTGATATTGCATGGCAAGATCTATCAGACGCAATCGAGTGGTAAAACATTCGAGATACCGGATACGGGACGTACGCCATTTGCAGTGGTTAATTTTTTTCATGTGGATAGGGTGTTTAAGACTTCTGTTCAAATGAATAAAGAAAAGCTTTATGCTTATCTGGATAGTGTGCTCCCTGACCAAAATGGCATTTATGCGATACGTGTCAAAGGATCATTTAATTCTATAAAGACCCGGGCGTTTCCGGAGGTTAAGCAAAAGCCTTATATTCCACTTGCCGGGATGCTGGCCCTTCAGCAATTTTTTAACTTTGGTGATGTCAAAGGTGATTTGGTGGGTTACCGTTTACCAGGTTATATGGAAGGGCCAAACATAACAGGTTATCATTTTCATTTTCTTTCTGAGGACACCAAGGCCGGCGGCCATATCATTGATTTGCTGACGGATGTCATCTCCATAGAAATCGACTACCTTGATAGCTTTACAGTTGACCTCCCACAAACAAGGGACTTTAACAATTTTGATTTCAAAAAAGACAGAAGCGGAGAAGTAAGACAGGTAGAGAACGGGAAGGAGTAACCATTGAATCTTAATAAATATTTTTTCCATTTGTATCGTCATGCCAATGACTGGCTGGTACGTTTCCATCCCTTTCTGACTATCGGTTTTCAAAATCTGGCCATCAAAAAGACGGCGATTTCCGCGGTATTATCGGCCAATTATAAGACTGTGTTTATAGGATTCGCTGGGAGCAGAATTATCATCCAGGGGTAGTATACAATGACCAGGTCATGCTGGTGCTCTATTCTTCAGGCATGTTCTGTATTACTATTTGATTGTATTTTTATCAAATAGTAATACTAATTGATTATATTTGAATCATGAAGGAAAGAGATATCTATGCTGATTTATTGAAACATAGTCAAAAAAAACAGGTCACCGTGATTACAGGCATGCGCAGAGTAGGCAAAAGTACTGCTGTAAAATACATTTTGCAGCACATTGATCATCGCAATTACCTGTATCTGGACTGTGAGAGAATAGAGATCAGGGTTCTCTTTAATAATCCTAACTACGAAGATTTAAAAAGTGAGCTAGAATTAATGGGGCTGGATTTTTCCAAATCTGTTTTGATTGCGCTTGACGAAATACAATTGGTAGAAAACCTTCCGAGTGTAATTAAGTATCTGTATGATACTTATGATGTGAAATTTATTGTCACTGGTTCAAGTGCTTACTACATGAAAAATCAGTTTTCTGAAAGTTTGGCGGGAAGAAAAAGAATATTTGAAATGTATCCACTTGGCTTTAAGGAATTTTTACGTTTTAAAGAAGTTGTAGTATCTGATTATGAAAAATATGCATGGCGTGCGTTTAATAAAGTTTGGTATACTAAATTTAAAGATTTATATACGGAGTACATCCGTTATGGGGGATTTCCCGAGGTAGTGCTTGAAGAAGAACACAGTGATAAGATTGAATTATTAAAAGATATTATCAATTCTTATATAGAATTAGATGTAAAATTACTCTCCGATTATTCCATAAGCGAAGGCTTATATAAACTGGTAAAGGTTCTGGCAGCTCGTGCAGGGAATAAAGTTGATTATACAAAAATTAGTAGCGTTACGGGAATAAACCGTCAAAAAATAGCGTCATATATTCAGCTGTTGGAATATACTTATTTTATTTATCAGGCAACACCCTTTACAAAAAACATTGACAAAGAGATCTCTCAACAGACAAAGCTTTATTTTGCAGATACGGGAGTATTGAATGTACTGGCGGGAGAACAGCTATCAAGCGGACAGATCTTTGAAAATGTAATAGCGGCACAACTTAAAAGTCAGGGGACTATACAATACTATCAAAAGAAAACAGGACAGGAAATTGATTTCATCTTTAACGGGGACACTGCTTTGGAGGTAAAGGAAACACCGGTGCAGCAAGACAAGCAAACTCTTGAACAAAGGGCATTAGCCATAGATATCGATCGGTCTTTCGTTGTGGGCAGAAACCTTTCCAACAGTGACTTCTTTGATTTTATCTGGGGTGGAAATATCTATTGATCAATTTCCTTCGACAGGGATTTTGATATTTGAGTTTTTCAAATGGATGATGTTCCCGGTTGTTTTTCTGATGTGCTCTGTGGATATCATAAATTAACGAGGTAGCGAGAATCTTATGAAGATTTATTACATGTAAAGGCGGTTTTTGGCTACTTTACAATGATTTCAGTGTTAATTTAGCATAAACGCAATTATTTTAATTATATTTTGTTTGGTACGATAAAATATTTATATTTAACGCAATTGTTACACTAAATTACGCTTCTCAAAAACTCACCTATTCATGCGAATTGTGGCGATTTTTAAGAAGTAGCTCAAAACTGCTCAAAATGAAATTGGTACAGACGCTCAGTCCGCTGTTGTTTCTTGCTAAAAATGTTACGATCGTAAACAGTCTTAAGGCGATTGTTGTATGAAGCATTTTTATTTAAAGATATTTTACATCTGCCTTGTTTCCTTAGTTTTTGCCGCATTGGGACGTGCGCAAGTGAAGCCGGGCAGGGAACTTATGGACTCTGCAGGGAGGAAAACACTCAATGAGATAAAAGAAGGCGCCTCGAAATCTCTCAAAGAAAAATCTGCACTGCTGAAGGAAAAATCTGCATTGCTGTCTTCGAAAAAAAAGATGGTCGGGGATTCTTTAAAAAAGAACAAACCGTTTGATCTGAGCAATATCGTTTTAGAGAATTCTGCCCTTGTAACCGGCTCCGGCCTGGCTTTCAGAAGTCCAAAAGCGATGAATAATTTTAGTGTCTTTGGACAGGTCAAAGTATTCGGATTTCCTTTGGCTATAGACTTCGCTAACAATTCCGATGAATTTGAACGGCTTGACCCTATGAGTGATGGTCTTTTTAAGATGAATTTTGACCGTTCTCAGTACCAGCAGCTTTATAAGAACGACCTTGAGAAATTTTCAAGGTTCAAAAAAAATCAGCTTTCCGGATTGGATATGTCTGATTACCTGAAGAAAGGCATTTCGGAGGCATTGAAATCAACCATGAATTTAGATTTGGGGAGCTTCCCAAGGCTAAACGCAGTTTTAAATAGCCGTGAGCAATTGAGTGCGCTTTTGACTTTGGATGAAAATCAAATAAGAGCGCGCGTTGATGAGCTCTTGTCTGATCAAAGACAATCCGGATTTAATAAACTGGACAGCCTGTCCGACAGCAAGAAATTTCAGGTACAGGAAGAGATCAATAAAAAGAAGGTGCTGGTTGCAGATCAGGTGGTAGCCCTTAAGCAAAAGATAGAAGATAATGGCCTTGATCAGCAGCGGTTGCTTCTGGTTCAGAAATTTGTGACCAACAGAGGTAGTCTGGATGATCTGGAAGCCATATTTGACAACGAGATGAAACAGCAGGGTAAGCTGACCGGAGCATCGAAATTCTACTCAAAGATTAAGGCTTTACAGGTAGGTAACTTTGGTCAGAAAATGCCCGGAAGCTTTTTAAACCGGGATCAAATGGTAAAAGGTGCGAATTTTACTTTTAAAACGGGTCGCGGGCCGGTGAACTTAGGTTTCGGTATGAATAAGGATACTGGCATGCCGAAAGATGCCGGGTTCGATAATTCCATGTACGATACTCAAAAGATCCTGACCTATTTGAGTGTTCCTACCAATAACTTTTCTTTTGGTAGCGGAAAGATTTCCTGGATCGGTTCATTTGACCAGCAAACAAAACAAGGGTTCAACCAGATGAATTCATTGCCGAAGAATGGGCTGTCTTTTGTGGTAAGCCAGGATCTGCGCTTTAATTCTGCAGGCAAGTTTACGCTGGAAGTCTCCAAATCCTCGGTCCAGTATAAGAACATTTCTATCTCTGAATCGGACAAGCTTGTCCTTAACCGGGACCTCAAAGCGGGAAATTACTTTAGGGATGATTTCCTGGAAACAATGGCCTTTGGGGTAAAGCACAATATTGAGCTGAAGAAATTTGGTTTGGTGAGTAATACTTTTTTTAGCTATTCGGGTCTTGGCCATCAAAATCCCGGTCAGCAGGGATACAGCAACATGGGAATGCGGGCAGGTGGTAATCTCAAGAAAAGCATACTCAGAAATAAAATCGTGCTGAATGTACGTACTGACATTAAAAATACACCGATCAGCGCGGTGTCGGGTGCACACTGGAAAAATTACAACCTGAACCTGGACAGTCGTTTTAAAGTGTCTAAAAATTATTCTTTTAACCTTAAATATGCGGAGAACGGGGTAAACAAAGTTGATGGAAGCAGTACTTCTGTTTATGCCTCTCAAAAGTTTCAGGCAGATATGAACTCTAATTATAAGGTGGGAACGAGCTATGGGCTGAGTAATTTGTCTGTCGGTAAACAATCTATGCTGAACCCGGTTTCAAATATCAATTCTGATTTTGCGACCGTTTTGTATTCCCAGACTTTCCTTTTAAAATCCTTTTCATTGTCCGGAAATGCATTTTACAACAGGGAGCTGGGCGGAGAAAAGATCCTGGGTGATATGCTGAACGCGGATGTCGGCTGTCAATACACATTGCTGAAAAATCTAAGTGTTTCTTCTGCGGTAACTTATCTGGATAACCAGAATGTGGCCAGGCAGGTCGGCCTGCGGCAGAATGTACAGGTTACGGTGCTCAGGAACTTTGACCTGAGTGCCTTTGTGGATGTCAGAAAAAATTTAATAAATCCATTGTATCCTGATCTGTTTTCGACGGGACGGGGAGAAGTGTCTATCAGGTATTATTTAAGAAAGTAAGATGTTTAACAGGATATTGATCTCATTTGCATTTTTTATCATTTCATGCTCGGTTTCCGCGCAGGTCAGCATTCAGTTCATCCCTGAGGTTTACGGAAGAAGCATGGACGGGTTGATGAGTGCGAGGCTGCTGAACACCGGCGGTAAGCAGAATGTCAGACTGTCGATAAGCGTGACCGAAAACAAGGCCGGCAAAATTTTGAACATCATTACCCAGCCTTTTACCATCATTCCCGGTAATAACCAGGTTTCGGGCATGGCGGTCAGATCTGCCAGTATACAAATGGGCAACAACAGCCTCGCGCAGTTCATTCAAAAGAACGGGTATTTTCCGCAGGGCTATTATGAGTACAGCTACAAGGTCATATCGGCCATTGCTATTGATGAAATCATTGTTGATCAGCTTTTTGAGCAGGAGGTAACACCACCTGCGCCTTTAAACCTGATAGAGCCATTTAATGAGGATAAAATCTGTAATAAAATGCCGGTACTTTCCTGGCAGCCTTCTATTCCTGTGATCGCAGGAACGATGTATGAATTACTGATGACAGAGATCAAGGACCGGCAAAGTCCTGTGGAGGCCTTAAATTATAACCTGCCGATCGTGAAGCAAAAAGGGATCCCGAACCCGATACTGGTTTATCCTGCTTCGTCAAAAGAACTGACTGAGGGGAAAAAGTATGCCTGGCAGGTGACGGCTTATAAGGACCAGACGATTATTAACCGGAGTGAGGTTTGGGAGTTTACATTTAGTTGTAAAGAAGAGAAAGAAGTGGTAGAGGATGATAACGGGTACAGGGATATTGATGATTTGTTTAGGGGGAATTTTTATGTAGCGCAGGGGCTGGTGAAATTTAGTGTAACGAACTCGTATCATGAGCAGCCCTTGAAATATACTATCATCTGTTTGTCCGATCCTCAGCAGAAAATAAGACGCTTGCCAAAAGTAAAACTAACCAAAGGACGAAATAAGATCAGTATTGACCTTTCAAATAACTTTTCTTTTAAAGATGGTTATTCCTACCTGCTGGAGTTGAAACTGCAGGACGGGTCTTCGAAAAAGTTAAGGTTTTTATTTAAAGACGTGCAATGATGAACAGATACTATTTTCTTTTTGCCGTCTTGATCCTGCTAAGCATAGGTTGTAAAACAAATAGACCTTCAGCCGGTGCTTCTGATAAAGATCTGGTGATTGAGGCCATGAAAAAAATCAATCAGGATGACATTATATATAACATTAGGATTTTCCCAAATAAAGAACTGATGGAAAATGCAGCATCGTTCTCGCAAAACATGATGTACCAGGTGGACAGCTGCTTTTATCTCTCCGATGGGTTAAAGAAAGTTTATCCACTGAGTGCTGAATATATTCCTGGCGGGGTTGCTAAAAGTTTTGAATACATGGTCACTTTCGAAAAGAACAAAGCGTCATCAGCTGATGATTTTATACTTTTTTACCAGGACAAATACATTAATAAGAGGAATTATCAATTGTTGTTTAAATAGTATGGGATACACTTTTTTAAGAAGACGGATCAAATTTATTGCTTATATATTGCTGTTTAACATCGCGTTCAATTTGTTGCAGCCACTATCGGCATATGCGCTGACTTCTGGCCCTGCTCAACCGGAGTCCCAGTCATTTCAGCCTGCCGGGGTTTCTGATATGGTGGACCTTTTTTCTGGTGATTTTAAATATAATATTCCTTTGATGGATGTGGATGGTTATCCGCTTAATCTCAATTACCAATCTGGTGTGGGCATGGATGATGAAGCCAGCTGGGTAGGGTTAGGGTGGAACTTGAATGTGGGTTCGATTAGCAGACAGTTGCGTGGTGTGCCTGATGACTTTAAGGGGGATACGCTAAGAACAACGCATACAACGAAGGAGAAGATTACCGTAGGAGGACGATTGACCGCGAAAGTAGAAGTAAGGGGTAAGCTTAGGCCAGAAAATAAAATAACCGATAACGCTGGCGCAAAGCTAACAGGATCTTTTACTTTTGGGATATTTAGTGATAATTATACAGGTGTCGGTGCTGAGCTTGGAGTAAATGCTGGCATTTCCTATTCGTTTATTGGTAGTAGTTATTTAACCGGAAGCATGGGTGTTGGAGTACTTTCTAACACGGCGAGCGGAGTAGATGTTTCTCCAAGCATTTCTTTGTCCATAGGAGAGCTCGCTAAAGCTAAGGGGACGGTAAATGCAGGACTAAGCTCATCCTTGGGCTACAATAGCAGATCCGGTCTTAAATCCCTTACCCTGGGAGGAAGTTTTTCTAATTATAATCTTTCTACGGATTTGATTTCCTATAACACTGAACCCATATATCCAAAAATCCAGATTCCTTATACATCTACCTATGACTCGTTTAGCATTGATGTTGGCGGTGTCGCCTTCGCAATTTTTGGCGGTGTCGGAGGGACCGGATATGTGAGCAAAAGAAAAGTCGCGAATAATGGAATATTCATTAACCCTGAATATGGCTTTCTATATGCCGATCAGGGAAAAAACACAAAAACTGCAATTCAGGATTTTATAAGAGAAAAAGAGAATCCCGTAATCAAAGAACTACCAAATTTGGCATTGCCTGTGCATACTCCCGATATTTTTACTTACACTAGTCAGACGGGCTCAGGGCAATTTCGACTATATAGAGGTGGTACAGGCGCTTTTTCAGATAATGAAGTTAGTGATCAATCCTATGTAAATACACTGGGATATGATATTGGTTTGGGTTTATATGCCCATGCGGGGGTTACACTTTTTCAGCAAACCACTAAAAATACAACGCGAAAATGGGCTACTGACAATAAATATTTAGAAAAAGGAGATTTTCAATCAGCATCAGCTTCAGATCCGAAATATGAACATGTTTATTTTCGGAAAACAGGTGAGTTCAATTTAGAGACTCCTCACGCTCAGGAAGACCTCAGAGGAACTGAGCCCGTTTCCATAAATGTTGATGATCACGGCGCAAATTCATTATTTAATACCAATGCGAACTTTCTTACTAACAATATTATAGGACCGATTATACAAACCGAAAGGGAGATAAGGGGTACAACGATTAGCTATTTGACAGCCGCTGAAGCCAAGTTGGCAGCTTTGGATAAAGCAATACCGGTTTATAATTTTATTGATACGGCGAACTTTAACATGTTTTTAAATTCGCCTCATATACCTACATACATTTCAAGAGTTGACAGCGTACTTAGGAAAAAACACCATATCTCTGAGATAACTGTGACAGGACAGGGCAGTGAAAGAATGGTTTATGGTATCCCTGTCTATAATCATAAACAAGAAGAATATTCATTTGCAATTGGTGAAAACAATAATAAAGTTAAAAACTATACTGGAATAGAAGGAAATCTCGCTGTTCTGGGTGTGACTTCTGGCGAACCAAGTCATATTGGGCGTGGTGTTGATGATTATTATCACAAAGAGAGCCAGCCAGGTTATGCCTCAACCTATTTGCTTACTGCAATGTTGTCTTCCGATTATGTCGATAAAACCGGCAACGGGGTTACGGAAGATGACCCAGGAACGGCTATAAAATTTAACTATTCACGGATCGATAAATACAAATGGAGAACTCCTTATGGCACAAAGAAGGGCACGCCAACTGGGTTTAAAAAAACAATGGCCGTAAATAAAGGCTTGCTTGCAGATCCTGAAGATGATAAGGGTAGTATCATATATGGGGAAAAAGAGCTTTATTATGTTCATTCCATTGAATCAAAGACTCAGGTAGCATATTTTATAACCACCAATAGGCTAGATGGATTGGGAGTAAAGGATTGGGAAGGAGAAAGAGAAGACAATATAAAGCAAAAGGTACTTAAGGAGATCAGACTCTACTCGAAATCAGACTTTAATAAGCCCATAAAAATCGTAAAATTCACTTATTCCTATGAGCTCTGCAAGGAGTCGCCAAATTCCATGGGCGATATTAATAATTTGACAGATCCTAATGGTGACCATCACAATAATGGCAAACTGACACTTAAAAGTGTTTGGTTTGAATATGGAAATTCTCATAAAGGAAAAGCGCATCCCTACAAGTTTAGCTACAATAACTCGACTGTCTATGCTACGATGGCTACAGACCGGTGGGGTACCTATAAGTCGGCAGCACATCCCGGAGGTTTAACCAATGAAGAGTATCCTTATACCCATCAGGATAAAGGAACAGCTGATGTCAATGCGTCTCTTTTTCATTTAACTAAGATTGATCTGCCAACCGGGGGAGTGATAAATGTAGACTATGAATCCGATGATTACGCTTATGTTCAAAATAAGAAAGCCGCCGTTATGACATCCGTAAAGTCGATGGTTAAGAATGGAGTTGATCAGGGAAATAGTCTTATAGAAGCAAATGGAATTAAAATTCCGATAGATTTGTTACCACCAGATTATCTGACTACACCCGCGGCAAAACTCGCCTGGTTTAAAAACACTTATTTGAGTGGATCAGATTACATATATACAAAGATGTATGTTAAAATTGGGACGGAAGATAAACTGAGTCATGAAATGAATGAGGATTTTATCTCAACTTATTGTAAAGTTAATCAGGTCGACTTTTCAGATTCAACTGCGCTGGTCTACTTTGAACAAGGTAACGAAGCGGGTGTTACAGAAAATCCAATTAGATTTTCTGCCTGGCAAAAAATGAAGACTGAATATCCGAGGTACGCTTATCCCGGCTTTTTAAATCGGGTTAACAATAATTCCGTAGGGTCAGACGTAAAGGCTGCGGTTTCCGCAATAGCCAATGCGGCAAAGAATCTTTCAGAATTAAAAGAAAATTTTTATAAAAAAGCTAACCGAAAACAATATGCCAGATCAGCAAACCTTGCTAAGAGTTTTGTAAGAATCAGTAAAATAAATGGGTATAAACTAGGCGGGGGTGTAAGAGTAAAGGAAATACAAATCAGTGATGAGTGGAGGAATTTTACTGGTGATCAGACTGCAAGTGAGGGTAAATACGGGCAGCAATACGAATACACAATCCAGGATGGAAGCAGGAAGATCAGTAGCGGTGTCGCATCTTATGAACCGGCTGTAGGAAGTGATGAGAATCCGCTTAGGCAGCCATTGTCTTATGTTCAGAAAATTAAAGGAGCGATAGGTAATTATTATGAGATGGAAGCACCTTTTGGAGAATCCTTGTTCCCTCCGCCCGGCGTGGGCTATAGCCAGGTAAGTGTAAGAGATCTCGATGTAAACAGTGATCCTATGACAGGGTCAATTGTTAATGAATTTTATACCGCAAAAGATTTTCCGGTCCGGGTAAACGTGTTGCCTATACAACGGAAAACCCCAGATAAAAGACGTAGTTATTCGCTGATCGCGGCCAACAGCATGGAGGAAATGACGCTCTCTCAAGGATACAGTATCGAATTGAACGACATGCATGGCAAACCGAGAGCGGTGCGCGTTTTTAATAAATTAAAGGCGGAAATCTCCTCAACTATTTACCATTATAGGGTGGAAAATGATAAAGCTCCCGAGCTTCGGCTTAATAACAAAGTGGATGTGATCGGACGTGACGGGCAGATAAGTTCAGGGGTTTATATGGGGAGAGACATAGAGTTCTTTACAGATTTCAGAGAACAGGAATCTATAAACTCCGGAGAAGCCATTAATATTGGTTTTGACCTTATACCTGGCTTTTTAGTTTTTCCTCTCCCCATTCCACATTGGCCTGTAAATGGGAATAATGAATATAAACGGTTTAGGTCGGCGTGTGCACTTAAAGTAATTGAGAGTCATGGTATCATTGAAAAAGTGGAAAAAACTGAAAACGGATCGACTATTTATTCAGAAAACATTGCCTATGACGGGCTTACAGGAGAGGCCGTAGTTACCAGAACACAGAATGAATTTAATGATAATTATTATACGACGAATATTCCGGCACATTGGATATATCCGTATATGGGCGGTGCATATCAAAATGCAGGGATTGTGCTGGATAAACTGACCTTGGATAGTCAAGACCAGATTGGGGCACCTATGAATACCGTACTTAATGAAGGTGACGAGATCGTAGGTTTAACTACCGGGCTGAGATATTGGGTAATGGGGGCTGTCGCCAAGGTGCTCATCAACAGCAAAGGTGAAAGGGTGAAAGCGGCCTCGGTCAGCGGAAGCTATAAAATTTTGCGTTCTGCATTTAAAAACCAGCTTAGTTCAAGCGCGGGGACCGTAGTAAGTATGGGTAATCCACTCCAAGGTGGGGCACTGGTGCTGGCATCAGCCTCAGATGTTCCCGCAGCTTTAAAGGTAATTAGTGCGGCAGCAACGGTCTATGATGACAATTGGGGTGTCAAACCGTTTTGCGACCTGCCAACATTTAATGTTATTGAAAATACATCAAGATGTTTTAGTTTCTCTGGTGGGTCTGTTTTTGAAGACTATAGTGGTCTTGGCACTAAAATCCAAGAATTTCCAAATTCTACCGAGATTGTTGTTACCTCGCAGTATCTAGGCGGTCAAGCTTGTAGCGGATCGTCTCTTATGGCTGCAAAATCCGCAAGCGATACGTCTTCTGCAGCGGCAGTATCATTGAAGGCACAACAAAAAGGGATGGTTACCAATATGGCCTACAACAGCAATTGCACAAGACCGGATCAAGCAAATGATTATGTCGATTGCTGGTCTAATTGGCCTTTAAATCGGTCCGGTATCTGGCTCTCTATGCCTGTGATCGAAAATTTAGATGAAGATATGGGCTTCGAAAAATGTATAGACTTCCCTGAAAGCAAATACTACTATTTCGGATTTGCGGCGGATAATGGCATGTATATGGAAGTGGACGGAGTGTTAATGATAGGTTGGATGTTGTCGGAGTACGATGATGACAGCTACTTGTACTGGAATATTCGGCCATTATTTTTAACAAAGGGAAAACATATTATAAAAATGACTTTTTTAAACCATCAGGTTGGAAGTTCAGAAGAAAATGCAAACAATATAGCCTCCGCTGGATTGGAAATCTACAATTGCACCTATCAGCAGCTCATAAACCATTTACCATACAGCAGCAGCCCGGATCCGTATCTGTTGTTTACAACTAAAAGCCTGAGAGGCCAGGATGTACAAAGTTTTAGGGAGACAGGTGCGTTCACCGATACTTACACCTACCACTACACCTATCCTGATGGGTCAAAATATGTGGAATGTGAAGCAGGATCAAAACAGGTAAATCCTTATTTGCAGGGATTTAAGGGGAACTGGAGGCCATTTGAGGCCAAAGTAAATCAAAGTTCGAGGTCTTATGACCAGATATTTGAACCTGGAAAAAGAGGGGTTAATGTCAGGAACTCCGGTTACCTGAGTAAATTTAAACCCTATTGGTCTTATAGCTCATCGCCTGCACTTACCTGGATAGTGAATACAGACAATAATCAGTGGATAACGGCCAATACAATAACACTCTATGATAAATATGGGCAGGAGCTGGAGAACAAGGACGCTTTAAACAGATACAGTGCCGCAAAATTTGATTTTAAAGGCGAGTTACCGTCTGCAGTTGCATCAAATGCAATGTACAGGGAAATATTTGTAAGTAGTTTTGAATTCAATACCAATTCGGTTTCTCCGGAAGACTGCAATTCCCCTGATTTTAGCTGGCTGGACGCCCCTGAACCAAATTATTATTTGTCGCCTTATTATTCACATTCAGGAAATCGGAGCGCCAATCTGCCAGCTAATGGGGTAACATTGACTACAATCAGGCATGAGCGAGAAAGCAGTAAAGCTAACTCATATGTCGGAATAAAGAGCAATGGCGATTACTTTTTACAGAACACACCGGGCTTGTTTCCTAATGGGTTTGAGCCCCGTACTTCAGAAAAATACCTGTTTAATGCGTGGATCTATGACCATGATAATCTGCAGGTTAATAGAACGATCAATATGACGTTGGGTATTAAGGGAACGGGAACGACCTTCAATAATGTCCCGCTGACCTGTAAAGCGGTTGTTGAAAAATGGAAACTGGTAGAGGGAATAATTGATCTTGCAACGTTGCCGGGAACTGCCCTTGAGATTAAGTTAACACCGTTCAATAGCAATGTGTTTATTGATGACATCCGCATCCAGCCGCTTAAAAGTCATCTTAAATCGTATGTATACGGATATAATTTGAAGTTAATGGCCGAATTAGATGAAAATTGTATGGCGACCTTTTATGAATATGATGATCAGGGCTCATTGACGCGGGTCAAAAAGGAGACGGAACGAGGTATTTTAACCATTAAGGAGAGCCGGTCTTCTTATAGAAAAACCAAATAGAAGACATGAGGAATAGAAACAATTATAGAGTAAAGGTATATGTTGTGATAACAATGCTAGGATGCGTAAGCCTCCTTGCATTGGGAAGTCTCTCAAAAAAGATCTGGAGTCCAGTCAAAAAGAATGTTAAAGCAGAACAAGCAGTGACTTCTATAGTGTACGATGAAAAGGTGCTGGGAAAATTAAAGATAGTTTGCAATAAATTGGATATGTCCGGAAAAGAGTTTTTCATTTCCGGAAGCATCAGTTCTGACGACGGGGCGGACAGTATCCAGAAAATTGTGGATGCTGATTACGTTTTGAGCAGGAAAGATCAAAACTACTATTGCCGGTTTGGAAACACCGAAACAATAAATACTCCGGAGATGTACTTGTTTGTTGATCATGGGATAAGGAAAATAATGGTTTCAGCTTCAAAAAGGATTACAACTAGCAGCAACTTGCCTGATCTTTCATCCTTGGTGAAAAATCTTCGTGGAGAGAATTATGAGGTTATAGATGAGGTGACCGGTGATACGGAGCATATTTCACTCGTCAATGAAAATCATATTACCTGCATGCTGTACAAATTGTCCTTTAATGCTAAGAATCTTAGACCTGAACGAATTTATCTGAAATTGAGGGACGGTCAGGAGCCAGATAACAAATTAATGAATAAGACCTTGGAAATTAAGATCAAAGAATGCGGGCAGTATTCGGATGACAAAAAATATAACACAAACCACATTTTAAAAAGGAACGGATCTGCATGGGAAACCAGCCCCGTTTGCAAAGGTTATGAACTAATTATTTTATAAAAGGAAATACGGAACAATGACGCTACGTCTCAAAAATGTCTTACTGATAATTGGTGTACTGATGCTGTGGGGATTGAAATCTCTCGGTGCTGAGGAACCATATGAGAATTTTATAAGAGGAGCCATTAAAAAGAATGACTCTTTGATTGTAAAAGACGAGAAGTTTAAAAATCCGCTTTTCAACTGGTCGGAGATCACCAATATTTCTGTAAAGAATACGCTCACTTTAAGTATTTTAAATGAACAGCCAATTACCAAAGATTTTCATTTGAATGTATGGCTGCGCATTGCTTATTTCTCGAGTCCAACGCAACAAGAACCTACCATTCTTGATTCCGTTAAACTAACCGTCAATTATGAAAAGGGCCTGGGTAAGATTTACCAGATGGCAGATGATTACCGTTTTATTGATGGCTATTCTGTAAAGGTATATGTATTGGACGTTCAGAGCCCGGAATTGGGAACCGACATACCGGAGATATTCCAATTGACAAGTACTATTGTGGTAAACCGGAAGTATCAGTTTAATCCATTGATGCCGATTGCTGTGAGCGGTACTATAGTCGCAGGTTCTGCTCAAAATAATGGCGGCGCTATGTTACGCTCAAGTGGAGGTGTAAAGGTTAATTCTCAATTGAGATTAACCTGGGACCCGCTCCCAGCAGGAGAAGAATACGATGTGGAATGGGTTGCTGTTGATACTACCACCGATAATCTTACTGTAATTAAGGCACTTGTTCTTGGAGGAACGACTGTTCCGGAATACAATATTGTACCTTTCTTTAAAAACAATTCTACAAGGATCACTACTACTGTGCCCAATTATACGATTTCCCTGGTCTACGACGCTTATGCAATAATTGTCAGGGTAAGACAAGTCAGCTATTTATCAGATGGCACCAGGAACGAGGGTGTGTGGGCATATAGCCAGGATAACCCGCCAAAGTATACGGCCTGGGACCTGACCTGGCATGAAGACAAGATGAACTGGCAATATAGTGCAAGTTTTGCCGAGGATGGTAAGAAGAAAGAGGTGATAACTTATTTTGATGGTTCTTTGAGAGGACGGCAAACAGTGACACTGAATAATGCAGATAATGTAGCAGTTGTTCAGGAGAATATTTATGATAAATATGGCAGAGTAGCTGCAAGCATACTGCCGGCTCCGGTAAGGCAATCACCAAGCGGAGCTCAAGATATCCATTTCTTTAAAAAATTTAATATAAATGCCGCGAAGAAGCAATATGGTTTTTCGGATTTGGATTCTGCTTTGTGTGAGGCCACTTCTGCGCCTTTGGACACGGACTCTGGTGCTTCGAGGTATTATTCAGTAAGAAATCCATTGGTGGCTGAAAACCCATTTAATTATTACATTCCGGATGCCGGGGGGTATCCCATGTCAGTTACTAAATATACTGCAGATAACACCGGACGAATAAGATTGCAGGGTGGCGTAGGACCGGTGTTTCAACCTAAAGCAACCGATAGCCGGGCAACAAAATACTATTACGGTAAGCCTGAACAATGGGAGCTTGACAGGATTTTCGGAAATGATGTTGGATATGCAAGCCACTACCTAAAAAACGTTGTCATTGATCCCAACCGTCAAATCAGTATCAGTTATTTGAACGCTTCAGGAAAGACCATAGCCACTGCGCTTTCCGGCGATGTGCCAGGAAATGTTACTGCTCTTAACTCTGCCGCTGCCATTTCACGGGATACGATCCCGTTGATTGCTCCAAAGGAATTTGTATTTAATAGCTCAGCACTTACCTTAACCGCACGTACTACACATCTCGTTACAGCAGTAGGATCAGGCAAGCTCGAATTTGACATTGAACAGCTGATAAACAGTTATAATATTGGGGCTTTTCAGTTTAAAAGTAATAATTATTACAACTTAAAAATCACGGTAATAAGCGACTGCAATCAGACTGTGCTTGACACCATCACGGATGTTATCGGGTCAAAGGTTTATAATCCAGCCAAGAACACCCCTTACAAGCAATCTTTTGCGGTTGATTTTGCGAATGTTGGTGAGTATTATGTGACACTTGAGTTTACGCTGGACAGGAAGGTGATAGCAGACTATACAGATCACTTTATAGCAGATGGGCAAAGTCAGGGCGCAATCAAGAGCGAATCTGATTTCATTTTGGAGAGACTTAAACAAAGCCTGGGTAATTTTAAAGATTGCCTCGCAGACTGTAGAACTGCAATTGAGAAGCTGGGCAGCAGAACTGATTTTACATTAATGTTTAAGGTCAAATTGAAGGAGTTTGGTGCAGATTCAGGTGCTTATAATGCTGGAATTAACCTCATTTATGACTCTTTGAGCATTAAAGCCCTGGCATTGCGACAGAACTGCAACAGTACTTTAAACGTTTGCGACCAGTATCGCTCTCTTATGCTGGAAGATGTTTCACCAGGTGGGCAATACGCATTATTTGATGCCACGGGTATAGCCCTGGAACAGGACATCAATGTAATTCATATAAATTTCCGGCAGGCATTTCCAATTCTTGCGGCAACAGATTCGACTTATAAAGCTAATCGGATCATTAGGAGTGACGGGACGATCAGTTTCCCAAATAGTACTTCATTCTACTTCCCTGATTTGATTAAATATTGGAAACAGGAATGGGCGGCAAAGTTTCTGGAATTTCATCCCGAAAGATGTAAGTTGGATTTTTGCAACGCCAATTCTGCTTCAGGTGCATGGGATGAGCGGCTAAGAGGGATTGGTGAGGTAGCCAATATCCCGGTCAAAATGCCTGGACTTGTCTTTAATCCAACCAATCCCTCCTGGCTTCTGGATAATGACCCTTTTTTTATGGGGCCTGCCAGAGCAGCTTCCAAAGCCAACATGCTTTCTGATCTGAATAATTACAGCAAAAATGTAATGAAAATTGATCCGGCGACAACAGGCGCAAACCTTAAGTCGTTAAAGGAATATGTTGATTATCAACTTTACTGTGCGGATTCTCTATCTACCACGAGTAACGGACCAAATTCTTCCGGACTGATAAGGTGGAATGGACATACGCCGAAGATATTGTGCCGTGTGGAAGATAAGGAATGGCAGCTTTATCGTGATCTGTACCTCGAACTGAAACAGAAATATTTTGAGCTGGCAAGACAGACTGCCTGCCCGGGATGCACGATTGGTAAAGCGCTGACTTTGCCTGTTCCACCAAGTTCCAGCAGTAGCTGCAATTACGGAATAGGTCTGGGGCCGAACGCTGCTCAGGTCAGTTCACACAAGTTCATCAGGTTTGATTACAGTTACAACATGAAATACACCTATATCCTTAAGCAAGGTGTACCAGATGTAGAGCCCTTAATACCGGATACTTGCATGTATGTTTCTCCTGTTTTCTACCCATGTCTGACGATTGACATGCCGGACGGGACTTCCAGAAATTTCGTTAATGTCTGGTTGTTTACCTGCATACAACGAATTGACTCCTCGAACTGTTATGGAGAAGAATTCCAGGTTTATGCGGATAGTAACCCAGGAATGAACAGATTTCATATTCCATTTTGTGATCCATATACAGCTATTGTTTATACAGGCTATTCATCGTCAACGCCTCCACCTTTTATTCAGTGCACTAATTATAGAACAAGTCATGAATTTTTCCTTTGCTACACTGTCTATGTGGAAGGTGGGAGTGTTCAATTTTACAACAATGTTTGGGTACAAAATTGTTATGATACAAGTTCACCGGGGTCCGGCTGTGAGTATTTGATGTATGCAGAGCAAAATAACGCCGCAAAAAATACCCTTAAGAAAAATAATAATGATGAAATATTAATAACTGACTTAGGCAGCAAAAGGAATTTTAGCATCCGAAAACAGAGCTCATTGAAAAAAGGCAAGGCTCTTGTAGCAAAGAAAAACTTTAAGCCATATGAGTTTAAAAAATATTTTATCGTTCAATATGCCCCGAACAATTTTGTCGTCTTAAAGAACATTTGGATTTCACAAGAAATAAAAAAAGATCAGACTGAAGAGGTGCCTGCCGGCATACGTGGCGAGCAACCATCACGATTCGCTATCCAGGAAAGCCAATCCATAACCGATTGCTCACCTTTGCTTTTGCAAAAAATACCGAGGTTTTCTTCAGTAGCTTTTACCGATACTGTAGCAGGTAAACCGGTAGAGGTCTATGAAAACCTGAAAATACAATTCCAGGATTCGATTAAGTCAACTTGTAACAACAGCGCAATATTGTGGATGAATCGGTTGTCTGAAGGATTGCAGGAGATTAATGCAACTGTAACTGAACGGAACTTGTTGCAATCGAAGCTTGCGGAATTATGTGGATACGGCGGAGATCTTACCCATCCATTTGGTGCAAGCAGCTTGCCGGATAATCAGTATATAAAGGTTAACGGGGAGAATTGCTATAGTTTTGGGGATATAATGAAAGCTGTCTTTGGACATGTCAGATTGCAATATTTTAAAGACAAATTAAATCCATGGCTGTTCGATTCACCATATCCATATAATATGGTGCCGCAGACTGTAGAAAAGACAATAGGCAATACAAATGAGTTGATCTGTAACAGATTAAGCAGCTTAAGGCCGTTTGGAATGAATGATCTTAATTTTTACAACCATCTCAGGAATACATATGGATCTGCTATGCAATTGAGCTATCAGGACTTTACTGTGTTACTTGAGGCTTGTGGAAACTGCAGATTCTTGTTGAAAAAAGACATTATTCTTCCTCCGGTTTTAGATGATAATTATAGAGGCTGCATTTCCAAGACCGCGTTTAATAATGCAGTTGTCCAACTAAATGCGGAATTTAACAATCAATTGGATACCACCTCATCCAACTATGAAGAAATATATTCAAACTATATGAACCATAGGTTTGGTGTGATCTTGAGTTATGAAAAATACAATACCTTCAGTAAAAATGTAAATCCCAGTGCTGTTTTATGTAATGAAATACCATATACAGAAATTGCCGACGACAATTACGCTTGCCAGGAAAGTATTATTGAAATCGCGGTTGGTGAAGCCAGAAGCTTGTACAATACTTATATTAATGACCTAAGGTCAAAATATGAGTCTGCATATGTCGCCTTTTGCGGATCGGCCAAGGCCAACGTGAGGCTGGATATACCACATCAGGTATATCATTATACATTGTACTATTATGATCAGGCCGGAAACCTTGTTCGTACGGTTCCGCCTGAGGGCGTAAATGTGTTTAACAATAAGGATGTTTTGATTGTTGACAGGGCAAGGAACCTGAACCTGGAAGGCTGTAGTAATGTCGAGGGGAAAAGTAAAGTAAATGAGATTTCTGCTATGCAGAGCCTGTCGAATACGCTGACTTATAATGGCACTGCGGCAATTGAGATCTGGTTACATCAAAGTAACTTCCTGGCAAGACAAATGATCACTACGACTGCAGATAAGAAATATATATTTCAAACCTGTATTAAAGATGGTTATCTGAATATAGATATTTATAAACTTCAGCAGGAAACCAGCCAGGACATCAAGATAACTGGATCTAATCACGCCTCTGTTAATATTTTGGATATCAATCCAGGCTTGCCCTGGACGCATGTAGTAGTTCAGGGTTCCAATATTGCTACAGGATCTTTACAAGTATGGGTAAATGGAGAATTACATGGGACGACCCGGCCTTCGCCAACTGCAAGCTGTGAATGGGAAATAAAAAGTTTCCCATCTGTAGCTACTCCTAAAAATCTCTCCAACCTGAAATACATGAGGTTGTACACCGGCAGATTAATGAGCGCTGCAGAAATCAAAGCAAATGCCGAAAGCAGCTGTTTCGACGCACAAGTGTTTACGGAGGAGTGGTATCGCTTTAATGTTCCAGATCCTGGAGATCCAACAACTATAGCAGCGGGCAGTACTCAGGAAACTCAATATAATCCATTGTATCCGATTCATACCCTCGCAACTACTTACGCTTATAACAGCAGCAACCAGGTGATCAAACAATTTACACCTGATGCTGATATCAGCAGGTTCTGGTATGATAATCTGAGCCGTTTAGTTGTTTCTCAAAATGCGAAGCAATATAAAGAGAGTGGTTTAAATAAATTTAGCTATACTATGTATGACGTGCTTGGAAGGATTACAGAAGTAGGAGAAAAAGAGGTGAACGATCCTGCTGGTCTGCAGTCTGGAGAGCAGCGTAGTGTGCCGGGGTATTTAACCAGTACATTTTATGAGAGCTTTCTTGCTTCGGGTACAAACAGTCAGCTGACCCAGACTTTTTATGATAGGAAGCCTCCTGCGGATCCCGGAGTGGACACAAACCTGCTTCAAAATAACCTTCGCAAAAGGGTGTCCGCGTCTATTTACCGGGAGAACGCCGCGAGCGAAAACATCAATGCCAGCTATTATAACTATGACATTTCAGGTAATGTAAAAACATTGTATCAGCAAGTAGCTGGTCTTGGTGTAAAGAAAATTGGGTATGAATATGACCTGGCCAGCGGCAAGGTAAATTTTGTTAGTTATCAGGGTGGAACGCAGAAGGATAGTTTTTTCTATCAATATAAATATGATGCGGAAAACCGGTTGACGGAAGCCTGGAGTGCTGTAATTGCAAATGTTGTATCTTATGGTATAGGGAGCAGCCTTGATTTTACAACAAAAAAACTGGACGCAAGTTACCAGTATTATTTGCATGGACCTTTAGCCCGGATGGTCCTGGGTGGCGAAAATAAAGTTCAGGGACTGGACTATGCCTATACGCTGCAAGGCTGGCTGAAAGGCGTAAATGGAAATGCGCTTGTGCCGTCGGCTGAACAAGGAAAAGATGGTACTAACAATGTCAGCAGGGATGCCTTTGCTTACAGTCTTGGTTACTACCCTGGAGATTACACCCCAATTGGCGGGTCATCTTACGGTGCTTATAAAAAGCAATGGCAGCCAGGGGGAGAAACAGGTAGTCCATTGTATAATGGGAACATTTCCAACAGTACAGTTGCCATCCGGGGTATAGGTACCGGTAAT
>NZ_DATHGC010000253.1:0-14582 GCF_035317785.1 Pedobacter sp.
GGTCTACCGTGCTAAAGGTAAAGTAAGAAATATGGAATTTATCCAGTTTCACCCAACCGCGTTATATCATCCGGGTGAATATCCTGCTTTTTTGATCTCTGAAGCCGTTCGTGGATTTGGCGGAGTTCTGAGGAGAAAGACAGGGGAGGAGTTCATGTTTGAATATGACAGCAGGGGATCCTTGGCTTCCAGGGATATTGTAGCAAGGGCTATTGATTCAGAAATGAAGAAGTCAGGGGAGGACTTTGTGTATTTAGACATCAGGAACAGGAGTAAAGCAGATATTCTCGCTCATTTTCCTAATATATATGCCAAATGCCTTTCCATAGGAATAGACATGACAAAGGATTTAATTCCGGTAACTCCGGCAGCACATTATATGTGCGGCGGCATATTGGTAGACGAATATGGAAGATCATCCATTAAGAATTTGTATGCTTGCGGAGAATGCTCCTCAACCGGTCTTCATGGAGCAAACAGACTAGCTTCCAACTCGTTATTAGAAGCTCCGGTATTTGCCCACAGAATCTTTGAAGATGCTGTGGCGGAATATAAAAATAATGTAATTCCAGGCAATATACCTGACTGGAATGATCACGGAGTGACCCAGTCTAATGAAGATATTTTAGTGACCCACAATCTTAGAGAAACACAAAAATTGATGAGCGATTATGTTGGTATTGTCCGCTCTGACTTTAGACTGGAAAGGGCGATGCGGAGATTATACCTTCTGCATCAGGAGACGGAGGAGTTTTATAAGGCTAATAAAGTTTCTGTAAAATTGTGTGAACTGCGCAACGTGATACAGGTCGCTTTTATCGTTATAAAGTCGGCAATGGCAAGAAAAGAAAGCCGTGGTTTACATTACACTACAGACTATCCTCAGCATTCAGCGGAATTAACAGATACAATTTTTTAGTATGGCCGTAATATTACCAGTGAAAGACGTACACCCAAGGTGGGGTGAAAATTGCTTTATAGCGCCGAATGCAACCCTAGTAGGAGAGGTACGAATGGGAGATAATTGTTCAGTGTGGTTTAATGCTGTAATCAGAGGAGATGTGAATCGTATCTCCATCGGAAATGACACGAATATTCAGGATGGAGCGGTCATTCACGCAACCTATCTTAAAGCCGCCACAACAATAGGCAACAGGGTTTCTATCGGGCACAATGCCATAGTTCATGGCTGTACTTTGAAAGATCATATCCTGATCGGTATGGGAGCGATCATTATGGATAATGCAATAGTTGAAGACTATACAATCATTGCCGCAGGAAGCGTTGTATTGGAAAATACGCATTGCGAAAGTGGGTTTATCTACGCCGGGACTCCCGCAAAGAAAATCAAGCCCATTACAGAAGATCAAAGGACCTTATTAAATAAGTTACCGGATAATTATATCATGTACGCTGACTGGTTCAGGTAGGGCTATTCTTTAGGAATCGTTATAGTTTCATTTCGCTCCCATAAAGGACGTATGGAAAGCTCTTTGGGCTCATCCCATATCTTTTCCGGCTGTAATTTTTGAGAAACATTTCCAGTATCCCAAACGCCATTCTTATTGGTGTCATAAGTGATCCTGATGAAGTATTTACCTGCTTTATAATTGGTGAAATTTACTGCCGTATCCTGCTTAACCAGGAGCGTGTTAATTACATTTTTGTTTCCATCTACTACCTGAAGGATATAGCTTTTGTCCTTCTCAGGCGTAACGATCTTTACTTTCAATGTTCCGTAGTTGTCCTTCCCGGCTACTGTAAAAGTACTTGGATACTCTTTGTTTTTAGTATTGAAAATAGCGGTAAATGCACCGGGACCTAATTTAAGATCATAACTTTTTTTAGGTTTCCATGGATATTTTAAAGTATAAGAGAGGAAGTCTGTACTATCTTTTACCAGGGTAAAGTCTTCCATTTCTACCGAGTCTTCCAAAAGTGTGATCTTTCCCGGGTCTGCACTTTCAATAGGCAAATTAAAGTTTATTTTTAGGGGCTTATTTGGGTTTAAGATGCTTCCTTCGAGGTTTGTATTTACGATGAGATTTCTTAGATAGGTTTCTTTTTTGCCACGGGTAAGCGTAGTTGTCTGCAGCAATTTTCCTTCATCTTTGATGCTTATTTTCGTCGAATCAAAACTCAGGTCAGTAAGCCAGACTTTAAGGGAGTCTTTAGTTGGGCTAAATCTGAATTTTTTTGAAACATCAAGGGCGCCAGGCTCCAAAACTATGACTTCAGGACTTTTTAGTTTTTGATTGAATATAAAGGAAATGACTCCATCAGCGCCCAATTTCTTTTCAATAATCCTAAACAGAATTGCCCGTTCTTTAAACACCTTCATATTCATGCTGTCCAGGTTTCCGGTTAGCAGCACGGAATCTTTTATAAATCCTATTTCATCTGTACTCTGCTGATAAATTTTATCTCCATTTTTCTCTTTTATGGCATAGATCCTATAGGTGTCTTTTCGAAGATTGTTCAAACTATAATTACCACTGCTATCTGTTGTGGTATAAATAGAAGGTTTACCCTTCCCCAGGAGAGTATCTTTGTTGATGGGTAGAATGAATGCTACAGCATCTAGCTCAGGTAGCCCGGTAAGGGAGTTTGTCACACGGCCTTTGATGCTTAACGAATCCAGCTGGGGTCCGGTAGCAAAAACATAGGTGAGATTTTTTACGATGTTTCCCTCGTTTACGTCAACAATTGCTTTGCCGAAATTCAAAGTGTAGGTTGTATTTGTCTCTAAAGAATCCGGGAAAGTAATTTCAAGTTTTTTTCCTTTCTTTTTCAACACCGGAGGTTTTTTCATTTCAGGCGAAACGGAAAACTCCTTAAATTCATTTTCTATCTTGAAATATTCATCAAATTCAAAGGTTACTTTTTGGGCCTTGAAATTTACGGTTTTATCAGCCGGGAATAACTTTAGGATTTTTGGCGGAGTCGTATCTCTTGGTCCGCCTTCTGGTTGCTGAATGCTCGCACAGCCGTAAAAAGCAGCGACCAGGCAAATGACTGCTGCAAAATTCTTTAAAATAGAGGAGGTCTTATTTTTGGCCATTTATATGCGTTGTATTTAATTTATAACGTCTTCTAATGAATTATATTAAAATTTTTTAAAACCCCTTTACATCGCATTTTATAAAGCCGTTTTGTTTTTGGCGATTTAATAGCTAATAGCCTTTAAATCAATAACTTACCATTATTTACTGATGTGAACCATAAGAACGGAAATATCTGAAGGAGAAACTCCTGAAATTCTGGACGCCTGGCCCAAAGTCCGGGGTTTTATCTTTAACAATTTTTCACGGGCTTCTTTGGATAAAGATACGAGCTGAGAATAATCAAAATTTGGATTGATGTCTTTATCTTCCATCTTTTGCATTTTATTTACAATTTCCTGTTCCTTCTCAAAGTAGCTTTCATATTTAATCTTAATTTCTGCCTGTTCAATCGTTTCTTTGTCAAATTGATTTAGCAAGTCGTTAAAAGCCGGACTCACATTCCTTACATCGTTTATACCAACCTGAGGTCTGCTCAGTAAGCTGATTATTTTTACGTTCTGATTCAATGCACTTGTTCCCAATTCTTCGAGCATGGCATTTGCACTGCTCATTTCAATCCCTTGTTTCTTTGAGAAGGCTACGATCAAATCGGAGTTTTCTATTTTTTTATTTACGACATCCAAACGTTCGTCATTGATCAGGCCTAGTGAATGGCCGATAGGAGAGAGTCTGATGTCGGCATTATCCTGCCTCAATAGCAGGCGATGTTCGGCCCTGGAAGTGAACATGCGATAAGGTTCCTCAGTGCCTTTGGTAACCAAATCGTCTATTAAAACACCAATATAAGACTCAGCCCGTTTCATGATGAGTTCATGTTTGTCAAAAACCTTTTGGTGTGCATTAATTCCGGCTATAAAACCCTGACTAGCAGCCTCTTCATAGCCAGTCGTTCCGTTTATTTGGCCTGCAAAGAATAAATTATGTATTAATTTGGTTTCTAGTGTCAGCGACAGCTGTGTAGGTGGAAAATAATCATACTCTATCGCATAACCTGGTCTGAACATTTTGGCATTTTCAAATCCGGGGATTTGGGTCAGGGCTTTGTACTGTACATCTTCGGGAAGAGAGGTAGAAAAACCGTTGACGTAGATCTCACAGGTATTCCAGCCTTCAGGTTCTACAAAGATCTGGTGTCTTTCGCGCTCTGCAAACCTATTGATCTTATCTTCGATCGAAGGGCAGTACCGTGGCCCGAGGCCTTTAATTCGGCCGGTAAACATAGGAGATTTTTCAAAGCCTTCTTTTAGTGTTTCGTGGACATTCAGGTTGGTATAGGTGATCCAGCAACAGCGTTGCTCTTTTGGGCGCTCCACATTTGTATAAGAAAATCTCCCGGGGTTTTCGTCTCCCCATTGTTCTTCCATCAGGCTGTAATTTAGCGACCGCCCGTCTACCCGCGGGGGGGTTCCCGTTTTCATTCTGCCGGCTTCAAAACCGAGCCCAGTAAGCTGCTCCGTAATTCCTGTCGCCGCTTTTTCCCCCGTTCTGCCGCCTCCAAATTTTTTCTCTCCAATATGGATGACCCCATTTAGAAATGTACCGTTAGTAAGTACAACAGATTTGGCTTTTATTTCGACACCCAAAGCAGTTTTGACGCCGACGACAGTATTATTTTTGATCAGGAGGCTGCTCACCATCTCCTGCCAAAAATCGACATTTGGTGTTCTCTCGAGAGCTAGCCGCCATTCTTCCGCAAATCTTTTTCTGTCATTTTGACTCCTTGGGCTCCACATCGCCGGGCCTTTTGATAAATTTAGCATGCGAAATTGCAGCGTCGTTTTATCGCTTATTATGCCTGAATAACCACCCATCGCGTCTATCTCACGAACGATTTGTCCTTTCGCAACACCGCCCATGGCCGGGTTGCAGCTCATTTGAGCAATAGTTTCCATGTTCATGGTGATGAGTAATACGGAAGACCCTAGATTGGCCGCAGCGGCCGCGGCTTCACATCCGGCGTGACCGGCCCCAACTACAATAACGTCATATTCTTTAAACATCGTGTTAGATATATTTCAAATGTTCCACGTGAAACGCTGGCACTCAAACAATGTGTTTCACGTGGAACATCGGTTAAAATTAATATTTACTGTGAGAGTATTCATTTTGTTTTCCCAGTTATTTTTCAGACAGCTCGAGCCACCGGCTGGCGGCCTGATCCATCTGTTCTTTTAACGCATCAATTTCGCCGGTTACATTTTGAATCTCAAGATAGTTTGAGCTTTCGATTTCCAGCAATGAGAGCGTGAGCGTCTTTATCTTTTCCTCCGCCTTCGGAATTAATACTTCAAGTTCTTCCAATTCTTTTTGCTCTTTGTAAGTCAATTTTTTTTGAGCTGCCTCGATCTGAACGGGGGATTCCTTTTTTCTTGCGTCAGGTTTTTCTTTTGCGTTGTCGAGACTAATGCGGTATTCGGAGTAATTTCCATTGTAAATAGTAACCTCTCCCGTGCCCTCCATGATAAACAATTGTTCGCTCATTTTGTCGAGCAGATAACGGTCGTGCGAGACCAGAATCAGGACTCCGGGAAAGTTTTCCAGGAATTCTTCAAGCACATTTAGCGTGTCAATATCCAGATCGTTGGTCGGTTCATCCAAGATCAAGAAGTTTGGGTTTTGCATCAGGACCTTCATCAGGTGTAATCGCTTCTTCTCCCCGCCGCTCAATTTTTCTACCATGCCGTGTTGTTTCTTAGGAGGAAACAAAAACAAGGTCAATAGTTGAGAAGCAGAGATGGTTGAACCATCGGCCATCTTTATATATTCAGCGTCTGATTTTACGATATCGATAACCCGTTCTTTTTCATTGAAAGTAAGGCCACCTTGTTTATAGTAACCATATACAGTCGTTTCTCCAGTGCTTACTTTTCCTTTCGCGGGATGAAGCGCGCCGGTAATGATATTTAACAGGGTTGATTTTCCTGTGCCATTTTTCCCGGCAAGACCGATTCTGTCAGCTCTTTTAAAAGTATAGCTAAAATCATTAATGATCTTCTTTTCGTCAAAACTTTGTCCGATGTTGTGCAGTTCAAGGATTTTATTTCCCTGCCTGGACATCTTGACATTTAGAGTAATGGTTTGATTATCAGATCGTTGTTTCGTTTTGTTTTCCAAATCATAGAAAGCATCTATCCTTGCCTGAGATTTAGTTGCCCTGGCCTGTGGCATTCTCCTCATCCATTCCAATTCCTTCTTGAGGAGATTCTTGTTCTTTTGGAAGCTGCTCTCGTCTGAGGCTTCTCTTTCAGATTTTTTTTCCAGGAAATAGGCATAACTGCCATTGTAATTATAGATCTTTCCGCGGTCGAGCTCAACTATCGTATTGCAGACATTGTCCAGAAAGTACCTGTCGTGCGTAACCAGCAAAATCGTTTTGTTTCCTGAGGTGAGCAGTTTTTCCAGCCATTCAATGGTGTCAATGTCCAGATGGTTGGTTGGCTCATCAAGTACATAGATTTCCGGATCTTCGATCAGGAGCTTGGCCAGTGCGAGTCTTTTTTTCTGTCCGCCTGATAAGGTAGAAATCTGCTGCTGCAAATGGTTAATCCCCATTCTGCTCAGAATGGTTTTGATCTCGTGTTCGTACTCCCAGGCATTGTGTTCACTAAGCTCTTCGTACAGCCTGTTTAAAGTTTTTTCATCGGGATTGGGATCTTCGATCAGCTCTTCATATTCCCTGATCAGCTGCTGCTGTTTGTTTTCCAGAGAAAAGATAAAATCACTAATGGAATATCCCTCAGGGAAGGAGGGGTCCTGGTCGAGGAAGCCAATCTTTACAGATTTATTTTTTACGATCTTGCCTTCAAGAGGAGAGAACCGTTCGGCTAATAATTTTAACAAAGTGCTTTTTCCTGCGCCATTGATTCCAACCAGCGCAACGCGCTGACCAGTCTGGATGCCCAGGGTAAGATTTTTAAATAGCCATTCGTCGTGATAAGCATGGCCTAAGTTTTCGGCTGCAATTAATGTGCTCAAAGTCTGTGTTTAACGATATTATAGATAAGAAATTATTGCAAAAGTAAACAATAATTATTAGCTACAAGAGTTTAACCGTGTCAGCGCAGGGAAAGATAGTGGTCCTCCTTTGCTGTCATTTGAGTTTTAGCTGCTTTAGTTTTGTCTTTATAGCCAAGCAGGTGCAATGTTCCATGGATCATTACCCTGCACAATTCCGTCGCTGCAGGCACATTAATTTCCGAGGCGTTTTCCTTTACACGGTCAATGCTGATAAAAATGTCTCCATTGATCGTTTTAAGGCGCTCAGAGTTATCAAAAGTGATGACGTCAGTATAAGTGTCATGATCAAGGAATTGCTGGTTCATGCGCCACAAATACTCGTCTGAACAAAAAATGAAATTCAGCTCTTCCAGAAAGCAGCCTTCGGCGATGATAGCAGAATTGATCCAGGCCCGGATAGCCGGCTTGTTTTTTAAAGTATAAGTAACGTCCTCGTTAAAAAAGTTTACCGCAGACCTGGGCATAAATATTTGTATTAAGGGGTCGAATTTAGCAATTTAAAATATTCCGAGATCTTATTTTTATAGTAATAATTAAGGCTTGGCGGCAATTTTTGAAACCATTCTGTTTCACTTTGCTGCGCTTTTTGAAATTTTTCAAGCATCTGCTTATAAGAAGGGGGAAAATCTTTCGCCGCCTTGCTTTCCCTTTTAGCATCCTGATCTTGCTCCCGCTGGGCATTTTCCGAATCCAAAAGCTTTAAAAGCAGATTTTTTTGCCGGTTCATGGTCTCCTGTTCCAGCTTCTTATTGACCAGGTCCTTTTCCGTAGCCTTCATGTCCTGGATCATTTGATTGAGATTGCCCAGGCCTCCTTTGCCATCCTTATTTTCCTCCCGGTTGATCTTTTGCAGGGCCTCTCTGATCATCTGCTGCTGCTGGGCCATTTTTGCGAATTCCGAACTCATCTGGCCCTTGGGAACAGTCCCCTTATTTCCAGACTTTTGCATTTGCTCCCGTGCTTTTTGCATGTTATTATTCAGTTGTTCCTGCATCTGCTGGAGCTGCTGCATATTCCCTTTCGACTTACTTTTCCCTTTCCCGTTCTTCTTGCTGTTTTGCAACTGATCGAGTGCTTCATTGAGCATGAGAGACAAATTATTGACGGAAGTCATGGTATATTGCTGGTTCCTGTTTGCGCTTGCTGTATTCCGCTCGCCAAGACTCTCCAGGCTTTTATCAATGTTGAAGTTGATCTTTTGCATCTCCTCATTGACCGCCGTCTCGATTTGCGGAACTCTTTTACTTAATGAAAACAGACTGTCGGAAATGGTTTTCATATTGTCCTTAATACTCCGCTGTTTCTGTACGTTTGCTGTAAACAAAGGGTCGCTGCTGCTCATCACCTTGAGGTTCAGCATTATTTTTTCCTGGTCGAAAGACGTGTTCAGGAGATTTTCCAGCAATTGCCGGAGGTCCCGGGCGTTAACATTGGTTTCCGTTTCCTCGGAATCCTGCTGCATTTCCTCCAGTTCTTTTGCCATCTGTTCCATCTGCTCACCGGCTTTTTGCTGTTCTTCTGCCGCGTCTTTTTTCTTGTCCTCTCCTAGCTTGTTTTCGCTTTCTTTTTGTCGCTGCTGTATGCTCTGAATTTCTTTTTTGGGATTTGTGAAGGAATTTGGACGTTCAAGCTGCTGGTTTTTATCCTCCAGTTTTTCCATTTCCTTTTTAAAATCATCAAATTCAGCGGACTGTTTCTTCTGCTGATCCTTTAATGAAGTCGCTTCTGCATCATTTTGAGTGCTTTTTTTGGCCAGCTCATCTTGTTTCTTGGCCAATTCCTTCAGGAGTGCTATGTTATTTTTAAGGTTTTGTTCAAATTCGAGCTGCTTATAGAGCTCAAGTATTCGGTCCAGTTCATTTTTTAAGGATTTATTATCCATTTGCATTTTGGAAAGCTCATTTTGGGTCTGGTCCTTGTTGTTCTGATCCATTAGCTTTTGCAGCTTTTCCAGGAGGTCTTTTGTTTTCTGGTCCAGCACATTGTTAAACAAATCATCGATCTGCTTTTGTTTTTCGATCATTTCTTCCTTTAGCGCATTATTGTCCTCTTTCTCAAGGGTGTTCTTTTCGTTGAGTTTTTTGATCTCGGTAACTGCCTCTTCCAATTGTTTTTGCTTATTTAGCAACTGCTCAAGTTGTTTTTTGTCGTCAAATGACAACTGTTTTTTATCCAGAAAGGTTTCCCCAAGCTTCTTACTGTCTTTTTCTACAGCCGCGGCGAGTTTAATGGCTTTTTCCATCTGCTGTTTTAATGCAGTGCTGCCCTGGTTTATTTTTTCGGAGATTTGTTGCGGAGTTGGACTTTCTAAGACCTTTATATCAGACTTGGTGGTTTTTGGGCCGTTTACCCCATCATTATCAGAGACTTCAAAATAATACGCGACAGATTGACCAGGCTTTAAGCTGGCCGCTTTGATGTCCCAAAGAAAGAAAAAAGCGTCTTCCAGCTGCCCTTTCTTTATAGAAAGGGTTTTGGATACCGTGTTTTTTAAAACACCCGCCTCCCTGATCTCATAGCGAAACCGGAGCGCACTGAATCCGTGATCATCTGATATCCTGCCTGAAAAATAGAGGGTCTTACTGCTCAGGGAATCCAGACTTTCTGTAAAAGAGATCGCCGGAAATTCATCTTTGACAATGCTGATCTGATGGGAGAGTGAATCTTTACCCTTTATAAAATCATTTTGCGGGACAATCGCGTAGGACACACTCTGCCTTAATGTTGAGCTGAAGCTAAACACATTGCTTTTAGCAAGAAGCCGATGAGGCTTTCCATCCAGGATAAAGTCTATGGCGCTGCTGTTTTCCGTATTGAGCTGCCAGTTCACCGTTGTCCCTTCCGGTAACACAAGGTCTCCAGCGTTTTGTACCAGTTCTTCTTTTTTCTGAAGATAGGCCGGATAGTAAATCTTTGCATTTATATTTAATACAGAGGGCCTGGGTAGCACCTCAATAAGGTGAGCGCCGGAAGTAAATCCAGCCGCGGAAAAGTATATTTTCTTGTTTTTTTGAAGATTTTTAAACGTAAAATTAAAACGGGTGTTGTTCTCTTTTTCAAGCTTGTAGGTGTTTGCTCCATCAACCACATAAATATCCTGAGGAATGTCATTGCCCTTCATCTGAATGCGCAGCGTCAGATCATCTCCCTGCGAAAAAAGAAGTTTACTGTTTAAAAGATTAAAGCTGAAAGGAGCTTTTGGCAGGATCTGCTGATCATATCTCACAAAGCCTGTTGTTCCTTCGCGTAAAATTGTGGGGGCAATAACAGAAATGAGTATGATCACGGACAAAGGGATCAGGAAATACTTGACGTATTTTCTATTGTCGTTTAACCGAATGGCGTTTGTGAACGGAATTGGCTTTAACTCCATAATTTTCTGATCGATCCCGGCCAGGATCAGTTGGTTATTTCCCGGGCTTTCATCTGCCAGCGCTCTAAGCTGCAGGGTGTTCAGTAATTTGTCCCTGACATTAAAAAAATGTTCGCCAATAAGTGCCGCAGCTTGTTCCAGGCTCAGGTTTTTACCCAGGTTGAAATATAAAAGCGCCGGCCTGATCATCCAGAGAGAAATACTGAGCAACGCAACGGCGACGTAGGCGAAAAACAATACAGTTTTGACCGGCACCCCTGGATTTAAGTAATACGTGAGCAGGAACAAAACAAGATAGATCACCAGGAGCAGCGCAGCGGTGTATATACTCCCCCTTAAAAGTTTATTGAGGTAAAACTTTTGTATAAATTCGTTAATCTTGGAAATTAAAAGGTCGTAATTACTCTTCATCAGGACGCTGAAATGGAAATAAAGTTAAAAAATAACTTCAAGAAAATATTTATATATTCTTAAACAGGTATTTTAGTAAAAAAGTATTTTTATGAAAGTGTCAATTTTAGCCATTACATTAATGGCATTATTATCAAAAGGCCCGGAACCAAAAACCAAGGAAATGACAACAAAAGGATCCTGGAACAAGAACCAGGTCATCGCGCACCGCGGTGCATGGAAAAAGAACAGCATGCCTGAAAATTCCATCGCATCTTTAAAGGAAGCGATCAGGCTAGGGTGTTTTGGTTCTGAGTTTGATGTCCACATGACGGCCGACAGCATACTGGTCATCAATCACGATGCAGAATTTTTAGGATTGCCCATCGCGAAGCTTTCTTACCAGGAACTGCTGGCTAAGAAGCATTCAAACGGGGAGAACATCCCAACACTGGAAGCTTACCTGAAAGAAGGAATGAAGCAGAAACGAACCAAGCTGATCCTGGAGCTGAAACCTTCAAAGATCAGCCTGGAAAGAGACCTCCAAATGACTGCTAAGGCGGTCGCTATGGTAAAAAATCTGAAAGCCGAGGCATGGGTTGATTACATCAGTTTCAGTTATGAGATTCTAAAGCACGTGAAAACACTTCAGCCGAAAGCAAATGTCGCCTATTTAAACGGAGACGCTTCTCTTGAAAAGTTAAAAGCAGATGGTTTTTATGGAGCAGATTACAATTTGGCGGTGTACAAAAAGGGAGAGTGGTTTCAGAAAGCGAGAGACTTGGGGCTGACCATTAATGCATGGACGGTGAATACTGCTGAGGATATGAACTGGTTTTTAGACAATAAAGCAGATTTCATTACCACAAACGAACCCGAGCTGCTGCTCGAGGTCATCAAGTCCAGAAAGAAATAGCGGTTGTTCTGTTTTTATGTTTAGTTCAAGATAGGGGCACGCTAAGCCCATCTATAGTCCATGTTTTATTAGCAGAAGGTGGACTTATGTTGGACTAATCCTGGACTAATGTTGGACTTTAAGGCCCGGCACGACTAAAGCAGGTGCTGCGCAACAGCCCGGCCTAATTCTGGAACTGCAACACGAGATCACAAAAATCGGCGCACTAAAAAAGGGTGTCTTTTTGAGACACCCTTAGTACAATTATGTTTTTAATAATCTAGATTACTTTAACATTAATCGCATTCAACCCTTTTTTGCCGCTTTCTACGTCATATTCAACTTTGTCGTTTTCACGAATTTCGTCGATAAGGCCTGTTGAATGTACAAAGATTTCGCTATCTCCGTTTGCAGGGATGATGAATCCGAAACCTTTAGTTACATTAAAAAATTTTACTGTTCCTTCTTGCATTGTATTATTTATTAAAAAATTAAGTGTGCAATGTACATATTATTTTTTTATAAAATGCAAATGCTTCATTTTTTGATAAATATAAAATTACATGCCCTAATTGCTGCCGGTTTTGCCAACTACAATCAACTTTATTTCGCTTGGATGCGGGATTCCGAGGGTCGTTCCGGGGCTAATTCTCAACAGGTTGTGCAGATAAACGTCAATAATGGCCTGCAGCGTTTTTTTTCTGGCTTCTCTGTGTTCCGGGACTACGTTGCCAAAGCCGCCCAGGTGAATTTTGCCTTTTGTGTCCACTACAGCCGAAAACTCGTAGCCAAAATCCTTGTAAGCCCGGGCGATTTCAATTCTGTACCGGGGAAACATGTAATCATAGACCGTAATGCCCGTGACGGGATCATTATCATTCTTTTTCTGCACCCTTATGATATTGCTGAGGGGGGTAAAGTGTACCGGAACCCGCGCTGCGAAAGCACTATTTGTACTGGCCGGAGTTCTGTTGGCCTTATCCGTCAGCTGTTTAATGTAAATCGTGTCTTCGGCGGTTGGGCGCCGGAGTTTTTCGAGCGTGGTCTTTAGTTTTTTTTCGATGGTCTCCTTCGTGTAAAGCGTCATGTGCACGTCTGACTGCATGTCTTTGGAGATCACTTTTCTTTCCAGGTGCAGCCGCTGAAAGACCAGGCTGTCTTCGCTGATTTTCTTTATCCGGAAATAGTTTTTGGCAAAGTTGTAAACGTTTCCGTGATCGTAAGTAATAAAAAACGGGAACATTTTCTTTTCTTCCGGGCTATAGACCTCAACTGTGTCATTCGACTTGAATTTTATCACCCAGGATGGTTCCTGCTGAAATCCCAGCTCATTGAACGAAAGGCCGGAACTGAACCGGCGTTTTCCTTCATAAAAGGCAATGTCCCTGATGGCATTGAAATCCAGTCGCCCCGGCGCCAACTTTTTCTCTTTTTTTTCGGTATCACCGCAACCAGCAAAGAGTAAAACGGAACTTAAAAGAATATTTATAATCTTAGTCATTTTTTTGCTGCGGCTGACCGCTTATGGTTTCTTTTTTAAAAGGATTACGTTGGCAACTTTTCTTTCGCCCGCATGGTCCCAAAGTTTATTGTCCGTTGGATAATTAATTACACCGTTATCCGGAAAGCCCTGGATCCATAGGGTTGTAGATCCGCCCCCATCGAGATTTATCGCACTGGTACAACCGAGCCACTTCATGATCTTACGGAGCTCAAAAAGGCTCATGCCGGCAGAATTGGCATTTCTGCCGTCTACTGTAAGCAGGATGACCCTGCCGTTGGGCTTGATGCCAATAGCGGTTCTTGGGTGCCGGGTGGTGCTAAATGTGCCGCTGTCCAGGGTCTGGTCTGTATTGTCGATTCTTAGCAATGGGCCGGTTACCATGATGTTCTCATCGGTCAGTGTATGCTCCCAATCCGGGCCTCCGTTCCATTTCTTTAAGCTCAGCTTGCCATTTTGTATAACAACCGCAGCTTCCTGATGTTTTGCCCGGCTGCTGTTCTTCTCCAGTCTGGTTTCATTAATGACCTTTCCTCTGACTTTTATAAAGTCGACGGAACCACCGTTCTTAACGTCAAAAAAAGTTCCGTTGATGGCTGCTTTTGCACCGGAAGCTATTCCAAATGCGCTGGTGGGTTTTAAAACTGAAATCTCACTTCCAATTTCAAAAACAGGGGAATTGCCTTTGTTTTTTACTTCCAGATAGCTGATGTTCTGATTTGAAGCAAATAAATTTTTAGCATCAAAATGCTGCCTCAGCAGAGTTGTTTTAGATGCAATTCTTTTTTTCGTCCAATTGCTGCGAACAAAGACAATGGAATCTGCGTCTTGCGGGAATGCAGAAATGCAATAAAGAGAAAGCAATAAAAGGAGGAGTGATCTTTTGTACATATTGAAGCGGTAAAATTAAATATTTATATCCGCTTCTTCAACTTTATCATCTTGATAAGAAGATCGCCGGATCTGTTCAGGGAAAAAAATACAGTTTTTTCATCACCCGACCTCAGGAGCTTATTGAGGTCGTCCAGGTCCATGGTGCTGGTCTTTGTAAAGTTGACCGTGAGAATCTCATCGCCTTCCCGGATTCCAGCGAGATCGGCCGGAGAGCCCGACTCTATACGGCTCACATAGAATCTTCTGGGTTTGGTTTGTTCAGAATAAATTTCAATTCCGGCCATGTCGTGGTCAAACGGGCGCTTGAAGGTCATATTTGGTTTTAGGTACATAGACCCGCCTTCGTAGTCGAACGTAATGTTGAAGCGGCTCAGTATTTCGGCGCCGAGGTTTCCGTTTCGGTTCAGTAAATAGGTTTTGAGAGCGACATCATCGTATATGGGATAG
>NZ_DATHGC010000254.1:0-45174 GCF_035317785.1 Pedobacter sp.
GGTAGGTTATTTTGCACAGGGATATATCGATTTTGATACTGATCCTCAAGGTGTGAAACAGTCTGCGGTAATGGTGCGCTGGCGGATGGAACCTAAAGATGCTGATATTGAAAAGTATAAGCGCGGAGAACTCGTTGAGCCTAAAAAACCGATCGTCTATTATATTGATCCGGCAACGCCGAAAAAATGGGTACCTTACCTGATCGCAGGTGTGAATGACTGGGCGAAGGCTTTTGAACAGGCAGGTTTTAAGAATGCGATCATGGCTTTACCTGCGCCAACCAATGATCCGGACTGGAGCATTGACGATGCTACCCACAATGTGATCGTTTACAAACCTTCTGCGGTTGCCAATGCCAGTGGCCCTAATGTACATGATCCGCGCAGCGGGGAGATCATTGAAAGCCACATCAACTGGTACCACAACATTATGCAGCTGGTGCGGAACTGGTATTTGATCCAGGCGGGCGCTATTGATCCCAGGGCCAGGAAAATGGAGTTTGATGATGAGCTGATGGGTCAGCTGATCCGTTTTGTTTCTTCTCATGAGGTGGGGCATACGCTTGGATTGCTGCACAATTTTGGTTCAAGTTCAACCGTTCCGGTCGAGAAGCTAAGGGATAAGGCTTTTGTAGAAAAATATGGCCATACGCCTTCGATCATGGATTATGCCCGTTTCAATTATGTGGCGCAGCCGGAAGACCACATTACTGAAAAAGGGATCTTTCCAAGGATAGGGGATTATGACAAATGGGCGATTGAATTTGGCTACAGATGGCTTCCCCAGTTTGATTCGCCGGATGCGGAGGTATCTTATCTGAACAAATTGGTTATTGACAGCTTAAACAAAAACAAACGCCTGTTTTTTGGTTATGAATTTGAATCGTCCGATCCGCGGTCGCAAAGTGAGGATCTGGGTGATGACGCGGTACTTGCCAGCATTTACGGGATCAAAAACCTGCAGCGTATCATTCCCCAGTTGAAGGACTGGACAAGGCAGCCTAATGAAGGCTATGAGAACCTGAGAAACATATATGACCAGGTATACAGGCAGTATAACCTGTATGTTGCGCATGTGCTAAAAATTATAGGCGGAGAGTATCATACTGCAAAGAGTATTGAGCAGCCCGGAAGTGTTTTTGAGCCTGTGCCTTATAAAAAACAAAAGGAGGCGATGAAGTTTATGAACGATTATGTGTTCAATATTCCTGCCTGGTTATTGAGCAATAAAGATCAGGAACTCACTAAATTTAACCCTTCGATCTACCTGGAGGTGGCCCAGTCCAATGTTTTGTCGAGATTGCAGGGTTCGGGAATACTGATTGATCTGATCAGAAATGAAGAGCTGAACAAAGGAAAGAAGACCTATACTTATTCAGAGTTCCTGGGTGATTTGAAGAAAAGCATCTGGACTGAGCTTTATACTGGTAAGCCTATTAACATCAACCGCCGGACACAGCAGAAAACTTATATCGGCAATACAGTGAGCTCATTTAAGGCTACGGGTGAGATCGTAGGAAAAAACCTCGGAAACGGCACTATTTACTACATCAATCCTGATCCGACCAGGTCAGATGTGTCCAGTTTGGTCCGCGCGCACCTGGTTTCGCTGAGAACTGATATCCGCAAAGCGATCCCTTTGCAAAAAGGGTTTTCTAAATCTCATTTGCAAGATATGGTTGAGCGGATTAATGAGGTGTTGCTGCCTAAGAAGTAGAGTCTGTCTTTTAGATTTAACAAAAAAGGAAGTAGACCTGATCTTCGACGATTGTAACGTCTTATAAATTAAACAAAAAAGTAAAGCATTACTCTAAGGCTGGACCTTGCGCCCTGAAGAAGGGCACAAATCCTATGCCTTTTCGCAACACTTTACTTTTTTGTTTCCAGGGCGCATACCTAGCCACGGAAAAGGTAGGCGCTTAGTAAAAATTCAGCTTCTCAGAGAAAGCATTAGCTGGTATTGCGTAGCTTTAGCAGCTCCAGCTTTCGAAGAGAATGCTTAATTTTTCTAAATAGCCATATACTAAAAGGTCTCCAGCGAAAACCGGAGACCTTTATTGTCTGAATAATAAGGCTTCTGAATATTACCAGTAAATCGTATACAAGGCAACCAGCAAACCGCAGATGATCAATGCACCTACAGCGAAACTCCGGCTTGTTTTGAACATACTGCTATCTATTTCCAGTCCATTGGTTACGACACCACGTTTGGTTTCATAGATACTGATCAGGTACATCACGACTACCGAGATCAGGAAAACAAACCCCATACGGTCTATAAATGGAATTTCATACAGCATCCTGCCGTCTTTTTGGGTAACCAGTTTCGAGAAGCCAGATGCGCTCAGGAATTCCAGGTTCATCACTAAAGGAAGAAACTTAAAGGCTACGGAAAGGACAAATCCGCCGACCGTTGCAAACAGGGCAGCATTTGAAGTTGTCTTTTTCCAGAAAAAACCTAAAATGAACATGGCAAAGATGCCCGGTGAGAAGAAGCCGGTATATTCCTGTATGAACTGGAATCCGCCTTTTTTATCAATACCCAATAGTGGTGCAATGACGATGGCAATGATCATCGCGGCGATCACTGTAATACGTCCAACCACGACTTGCTTGTCCTCGTGAGCGGTTTTATTGATCACTTTTTTGTAAATGTCCAATGTGAATATGGTAGCGATGCTATTGGCTTTGCCTGCAAGAGAAGCCACAACCGCTGCAGTAAGTGCGGCAAAAGAAAGACCTTTTAGTCCTGCGGGCAGAAGATTAAGCAATACCGGATAGGCGGTATCGGGCGCAACCTCGCCGCCTTGGCTCATCGCCGTGTGGAAATCGCCATAACCTTCTTTGTACAGCACATAAGCGGCTATACCCGGCAATACCACGATCACCGGCATTAATAATTTTAAGAAGGAGGCGAAAAGAATCCCGCTGCGGGCGGTTTTGATGTCGGCTCCCAAAGCACGCTGGGTGATGTACTGGTTACAACCCCAGTAGTTGAGGTTGACGATCCACATACCACCGATCAGAACGCTGAGTCCCGGGAGGTCAAGATAATTTTCGTTGTCTTTCTTGAAGATCATGTGGAAATGGTCCTCAGCTTTTTCGGTTAGCAGGTTAAATCCTTTGAGGACACCGCTGGAGCCGAAATGGGTAGCGACGAGGTCCAGGGCCAGATAGGTTGTGGCGAGACCGCCCAGGATCAGGAAAAAGACCTGGATCACGTCGGTATAGCCGATTACTTTCATACCACCGAGTGTAATGATGATGGCAAAGAACGCCAGCAGGTACATACAGGCGGTGAGGTTGATCCCTGAAATGCTATGAATCGCAAGCGCACCTAAATAGAGAATGGAGGTAAGGTTGACCACTACATAAAGTAATAGCCAAAATACGGCCATGATCATTGCCACTGTCCCATTGTACCTTTGATGCAGGAACTGGGGCATGGTATAGATCTTATTCTTCAGGTATACTGGTATAAAGAAAATGGCTACAATAAGCAGGGTTGCAGCTGCCATCCATTCGTAAGTAGCGATGGCCAGACCCATCTTAAAGCCTGAGCCGCTCATCCCGATGAATTGCTCTGCGGAAATATTGGAGGCAATGAGCGATGCCCCGATGGCCCACCATGTCAAAGAATCTTTGGCGAGGAAAAAGTCTTTTGAGTTTTCGTCTTTGGCTTTCTTCTGCCGATAAACCCACCAACCGTAAAAGGCTACAATAAAAAAGTATACCAAAAATACGGCATAGTCGAGCATTCCGAGTGTCTTCATCAGTTTAGTTTGGTTTTAAAAAGGTTCTTTGATATACTCAGGATCAATGTAATACGTCATTGCGAGGAACGAAGCAATCTTATCTGGAGATTGCTTCGTTCCTCGCAATGACGAAAGATATATCTAGAGACCTGACATATCACAGTGATGAAATATTTTTCAAAGAAGCCTTTGGTTCTTATATCGGGTCAATTTAATGATTAAATATATCTGTTGATCAGGTTTTCTAAATATTCTTGTTTTCCGCTGATCGTTTTTGGTTCTCCATTGGCGATTGCATAATCCCTCAGGCTTTCCAGTGTTACATTTCCGGTTTCAAATTCTTTTCCGGCACCTGCATCGTAAGAGGCATAACGTTCAGATCTTAATTTTTTATATTCAGATTTCTGAAGGATGTTGTCTGCGATGATCAAAGCTCTTGCGAAGTTGTCCATGCCGCCAATATGTGCGTGGAAAAGATCTGCCTGATCGGTTGAGTTTCTGCGGATCTTCGCATCGAAATTGATACCTCCGGTCTGGAAACCGCCGTTTTCCAGAATGATCAGCATGGATTCTACGAGTTCGTTGATATTGGTCGGGAACTGGTCCGTATCCCATCCGTTTTGATAATCACCACGGTTGGCGTCTATTGAGCCCAGCATTCCTGCATCAGCAGCAACCTGAAGTTCGTGCTGGAAGGTGTGGCCGGCAAGCGTTGCGTGGTTTACTTCCAGGTTCAGTTTGAAATCGCCAAGCAGGTCGTATTGTCTCAGGAAGCCAATTACTGTAGCTGCATCATAATCATACTGGTGTTTGGTTGGCTCACATGGTTTTGGCTCAATGTAGAATGTGCCTTTAAAACCGTTTCTCCTTGCGTATTCTTTGGAAGCATGGAGGAATTTCGCAAAATGCTCCTGTTCGCGTTTCATGTCGGTGTTCAGCAGGCTCATGTAACCTTCACGCCCCCCCCAGAACACGTATCCTTCGCCGCCAAGTGCGATGGTAGCATCCAACGCGCCTTTTACCTGTGCGGCACCATGTGCCAGAACATGGAAATCAGGATTGGTCGAAGCACCGTTCATGTATCTTGGATTGGAGAATAAATTGGCTGTACCCCATAACAATTTGATGCCTGTTTGTTGTTGTTTCTCTTTCGCGTAGGCAGTCAACGCCTGCAGCCTGCGGTCATTTTCGTTGATGTCTGTCCCATAATCAACTACATCCAGGTCATGAAAGCAATAATAAGGAATGCTCATTTTTGTCAGGAATTCAAAAGCGGCATCCATTTTATCTTTAGCCCTTTCTACAGCATCACTTTTTTTGTCCCATGGAAAAATATGCGTTGGTGCGCCAAAAGGATCTGCACCGTTGCCGCAGAAGGAATGCCAGTAGGCTCCGGCAAAACGCAAATGGTCTTTCAGTTTTTTTCCGGCAACAACCCGTTCTGCGTCGTACCATCTGAAGGCAAGAGGATTATCGCTTTCAGTTCCCTCAAATTTAATGTTTCCTATTCCTTTAAAGAATTCGTTATCAGAGTTTAATGTCATGATGTATGGTATTAATTGGTTAATGATTTTCGTGATTAAGTGTTTTGATGAGCAGTTGCTTCCATTCCTGGTATTCCTGCTCAAGGTTTGTTTTTCCCGGTTCGATGATTCCAAGCGGTTTTTTATTGGTAAACGCTTCGCTGGCCGAACTGTAGATTCCGGCGCCGATACCGGCACCAATGGCTGCGCCATAACTGCCGTCGCTTTCATGAAGCTCTACAGGCACACCTGTAATGTCAACAAAAGACTGTGCAAAGATCTCGCTCAGGAAGAGATTGGATTTGCCGGCCCTGATGACCGATGGCTTCATGCCGTTTTCTCTGAGGATGTCCAGACCATAGCGAAAAGAGAAAGCAATACCCTCCTGAACCGCCCGGAACAAATCTGCGGTATTGTGCAGGTTGAGGTCTATGTTTCCAAAATGGGCGCCTGTGATCTTGTTGTTCAGCATACGTTCTGCGCCATTGCCAAATGGCAGGACACGGAGTCCTTTGCTTCCGGCCGGAGCAGACGCACTCAGCTCATTGATGGTATTGTAATCCAGATGGCTGCCAAACTGGGCTTTAGCCCAGCGGTACATGCTTCCTGTGCCGTTGATGCACAATAAAACACCGAGGCGCTGCTGCTGGGCAGTATAGTTTACATGGGCGAATGTGTTTACTCTTGATTCTTTGTCGTACAATAAATGGTCGGTGACGCCATAGATCACTCCTGATGTTCCTGCTGTGGCCGCAACTTCACCAGGTTCAGTTACATTTAAAGAAAGTGCGTTGTTGGGCTGATCCCCTGCTTTATAACTGACCGGGATGCCCGGTTTTAAACCTAATAGATTTGCAGCAGTGTTGCTGAGCTGACCATGACTGGAAAAAACCGGCCTGATCTGAGGGATTACAGATTCGCTGAAACCATAATAATCCATGACATCTTTAGAAAGGCTTTTGATTTTGAAATCCCAGAATACGCCTTCAGAAAGGGCAGAAATACTTGTGGTTGCTTCTCCTGTTAGCTTTAGGGCAATGAAATCGCCTGGAAGCATGATCTTGTCGACCTTAGCATAGATCTCGGGTTCATTTGCTTTGACCCAGGCCAGTTTCGATGCTGTAAAATTGCCCGGTGAATTGAGCAAATGCTCCAGTGCGTGTGCTTTGCCTATGGCCTCGAAAGCTTTTTCGCCAATCTCCACAGCCCGGCTGTCACACCATATGATGCTGTTTCTCAGGCTGTTTTGGTTTTTGTCTACCATGGTCAGTCCGTGCATCTGGTAAGCAATGCCGATTGCAGCGATGTCCTGGGGGTTATAGGTTTTCTTTGCGTTACAAATGGAAATGGCTTCCTGAACGTGTGCCCACCACATATTGGGTGACTGTTCTGCCCAGCCGGTTTGCAGCGCAATGATTTCCGTTTCTTGTTCAGGGTAGGCAGCTGTGGCTTTGATATTGCCATTTGCAGCGTCCACTACCGAAATTTTTATAGATGATGTACCGACATCAATACCTAATAGCAGCATTTAAGTTCATATTTGTTCCAGACGAATTTAAACAAATATTTATAAAGAACAATCGATTGCATTAAAATATTTTGCCATATTTACATCTTGTATGAAGAATCAAAAAAGGACAACGATTTATGACATCGCCAGAAAGCTCAATCTGAACGCATCTTCGGTATCCCGGGCGCTAAGCAATACCAGTAAGGTAAGTGAGGCCACAAAAAAATTGATACTTGATACGGCTAAAGAAATGAACTACCAGCCAAATAGCCTGGCATCTAACCTGAGAAGAGGATCCAACCGAACTATCGGAGTTATCGTACCGCGCATCAACCAGAATTTTTTTGCCAATGTGATCGCTGGCCTGGAGGAGATTACCTATGAACATGGGTACAACCTGGTGATCTGCCAGTCCAACGAGTCTTATGAGCGGGAAATGGAGTGTGTGAATACCTTGATCAACCAGCAGGTGAACTGTATCGTGATTTCGGTGACGGCGGAGTTCCAGGACGATGAACACATCAGGAATATATTGAAACATGGGATACAGCTGATCCAGTTTGACCGTGTGGCCGACAATGTGGATACGCTTAAGGTCTTAAACGACAACAGGCAGTCTTCTATTGAGGCGATCAGCCACCTGATCGAACAAGGCTACAAAAGAATTGCTTTGCTGGAAGGACCACAGAATCTGAACATTTTCAGACAAAGGAAAGAAGGGTACCTGGAAGCATTGAAAATGCATGGTTTTGATATTGTACCCGAGCTGATGCGGGAGAATGCCTGGACCCAGGAACTGAGTGCTGCTGCAACCAGGGAGTTGTTAAGTCTGCCCAACCCACCTGATGCCATATTTGCCTCTACTTCGGACTTTTCTGCACTGGGCGTATTGGAGGTGGCTACTAAAATGGGCATCAGCGTACCAGACCAGCTGGGAATCTGCGGATATTCCAATGAAGCATTTACCGAAATCACCAGCCCCTCGATCACTACCATTGATCAGCATAGTGTAGACATGGGCAAGGCG
The DNA here is from genome assembly GCF_035317785.1 of Pedobacter sp. Lineage (GTDB taxonomy): Bacteria > Bacteroidota > Bacteroidia > Sphingobacteriales > Sphingobacteriaceae > Pedobacter. The sequence goes on from NZ_DATHGC010000254.1 coordinate 7,816, forward strand.
ATAGCCAAGCTTTATTTTAAAGAGGCCAGATCTGAAGCCGAAGTATCTGTACCGAGGATCATCAATATACAGCCTCAATTGATCATCAGGGATTCAACACTTAGAAATTAGTTGCAATATTAAATGGTTAATATTTGGTAAATTATACCGAAAGGTATAATTTTGATCTGTCAATTGATTTTTGATATGGCTAAAGCAGACCGCACCAGGCAATTTATTATTGAAAAAACCGCTGTATTGTTTAATACTAAGGGGTATTCGGGCACTTCATTGTCAGACATTACTTCGGTGACGGGTCTTACAAAAGGAAGTATCTACGGGAATTTTGCCAATAAGGACGAGGTCGCCATCGCAGTATATGAATACAACAGCGGTATGCTGAGTGATAAACTGGATGAGGCGATCAGCATCACCGGATCTGCCGCCGAGAAACTGATTGCAGCTGTTAATTTTTACCGGGACAACTGGCGGGCAGAGTTTGAAGGCGGCGGCTGTCCGATATTGAATGCTTCAGTGGAGGCAGACGATAACCTGCCTTTTTTGAGAGAAAAAGTCCGGGAAAGCATTAGCAGCTGGGGCCTGAAGCTGGATAAGATCATCAGGGAAGGCCAGGAACGTAAGGAGTTCAAAACAGATATTGTCTCCAGAGATTACGCCTATACTATAATTACTTTAGTAGAAGGGGGGATAATGCTGGGCAAGATTACCGGGGATGAAAAACATTTGTTCCTGGCATTGGACAGGATACTTAGAATTATAAAGGAAGACATAATAAATAACATATGAAAAGAGTAGTAGTGACAGGTTTAGGTGCTGTAACCCCCTTGGGCAATACAGTAAAAGAATTTTGGGATAATATTGTAGCCGGTAAAAGCGGTGTTGCAGCGATCACAAAGTTTGACACTTCAAAATTCAAGACTAATTTTGCTGCCGAGGTTAAAGATTTTGACGCTGAGCTATATGTCGACAAAAAAGAATTAAAAAAATATGACCTGTATACACAATATGCCATTGCTGCGAGTGATCAGGCCATCAAAGATTCCGGCCTTGATTTTCAAGCCATGCCGGAGGAAGAACGCTATGAAGTAGGGGTGATCTGGGCTTCGGGTAACGGTGGAATCACCACTTTTGAGCAGCAATTGAAAGAATATCACCTGGGTGATGGTACACCGAGGTTCAGTCCATATTTTATTCCGAAGATGATCGTGGATATTGCTGCCGGAGTCATCTCGATCAGACACAAACTTCACGGACCAAATTATGCGACGGTATCTGCCTGTGCATCATCGAATACGGCGATCATCAGTGCATTTGATACCATTCGTTTGGGGAAGGCAACGATCATGGTCGCAGGAGGTTCTGAGGCCGCCATTACAGAATCTTCTGTAGGCGGATTTAATTCTGCGCATGCATTGTCCAAAAGAAATGATGATCCTGCAGGGGCTTCCCGTCCTTTTGACATCAGCAGGGATGGCTTTGTAATCGGAGAAGGTGCCGGTGCATTGATACTGGAAGATTATGACCATGCGATAGCACGTGGTGCACATATTTATGCGGAGATGGTTGGCGGTGGTATGGCCGCAGATGCTTATCACCTGACTGGTACGCCTCCTGATGGCTTGGGTGCTTCACTGGGGATTTCAAAGGCTTTAAAAGATGCCGGGATTAGTCCTGATAAAATAGATTACATCAATGCACATGCGACTTCTACTGGTCTGGGTGATGTTGGTGAGCTGAACGGAATTAAAAAGATCTTTGGCGACCACCCGGTGGCTATTAGTGCAACCAAATCTATGACCGGTCATTTGCTGGGTGGTGCCGGTGCGATAGAGAGTGTGATCAGTGTTCTGGCTACGGTAAATGACATCATTCCGGGAACAATCAACACTACTGAACTGGATCCGGAAATTCCGGCGGGACTGAACATTATCCTGGGTAAATCAGTGAGTCAGCCGGTAAATTATGTACTGAACAATACTTTTGGTTTTGGCGGGCATACGGCTACGTCTATATTTAAGAAGTATACGAAATAGAAAATCCTTAAAGGTTTTTTAAACGGTCGTCATTGCGAGGTACGAAGCAATCTCATTAAGTGTGGGATTGCTTCGTACCTCGCAATGACGTTGATAGGGCTTATTTTAGCTTTAGGGAAAATATTCAAAGTAATCTAACATCGAATTTGAAGCAATAACGTAGATTTATACCAAAGCCCGATCCGGACTTTTGTTACAACAAAAAATACCTATAACTTGGCAGCGATGGATATAGAATTCAACAAGAACGAAGATTTTAACAAGCAGTCGGTTTATAGTTTAAAGACCAGGTTAAAGGCAATATATAAAGGTGGCGGGGACAAGAACGCTGCTAAGCAGAAAGCAAAAGGCAAAATGCTGGCACGTGAACGGGTTGCTTACCTGATCGACAAGGGGAGTGAATTCCTGGAGATAGGGGCTTTTGCAGCTGAAGAGATGTATGCCGAACAGGGAGGCTGTCCGGCTGCCGGTGTGGTTTGCGGGATAGGCTACGTGTCGGGCAGGCAATGCATGATCGTGGCCAATGACGCAACTGTAAAGGCGGGTGCCTGGTTTCCAATGACTGCCAAGAAGAACCTTAGGGCACAGGAAATTGCGATGGAAAACAGGCTGCCGGTAATCTACCTTGTAGATAGTGCCGGTGTTTATCTGCCTATGCAGGATGAGATCTTTCCCGATAAGGAACATTTCGGCAGGATGTTCAGGAACAACGCCATCATGTCTTCAGAAGGAATTGTCCAGATTTCAGCCATTATGGGTTCCTGTGTAGCTGGCGGAGCGTATCTTCCGATCATGAGTGACGAAGCCATGATCGTAGACGGTACCGGTTCTGTATTTCTGGCGGGTTCATACCTGGTCAAATCTGCGATAGGCGAGGATGTGGACAATGAAACCCTGGGTGGAGCTACCACTCATTGTGAGATTTCGGGAGTAACCGATTATAAACATCCGAATGACCAGGCTTGCCTGGACAGCATTAGAAACATCATGAGTATGCTGGGTGCACCGCAAATAGCCGGGTTTGACAGGATCAAAGCTGCAGCACCTAAGCTCAATCCCGAAGACATCTATGGTTTGCTGCCGGAAAACAGGGAGAAACCCTTTGATATGCTGGAGATCATTCACCGCCTGGTGGACAATTCTGAATTTGAAGAATATAAAAAATTATACGGTCAGAGTATCATTTGCGGACTGGGACGGATTGATGGCTGGGCTGTTGGGATAGTGGCCAATCAAAGAAAAGTGGTGAAATCAAAGAAAGGAGAAATGCAGTTTGGCGGGGTAATCTACTCAGACAGCGCCGATAAAGCAACGCGTTTTATCATGAACTGCAACCAGAAGAAGATTCCCCTGGTATTTCTGCAGGATGTAACCGGATTTATGGTAGGCAGCAGGTCTGAGCATGGCGGGATCATTAAAGATGGAGCAAAAATGGTGAACGCGGTGGCCAATTCAGTCGTGCCTAAGTTTACCGTCATCATTGGAAATTCTTATGGGGCGGGCAACTATGCCATGTGCGGAAAAGCCTATGACCCGAGACTGATCTATGCCTGGCCAAGTGCTAAAATTGCGGTAATGGGCGGCGCACAGGCGGCAAAGGTATTGCTGCAAATCCAGGAGGCATCGCTGAAAGCAAAAGGAGAGGTTGTGGATGCGAAGAAGGAAGCGGAATTACTAAAAGAGATCACAGACCGCTACAACAGTCAGACTACGCCGTATTATGCCGCGGCAAGGTTATGGGTAGATGGCATTATCGATCCACTGGAGACCCGTAAAGTGATATCGATGGGCATAGAAGCAGCAAATCAATCGCCGATAAAGAAGCAGTTTAACGTCGGTGTGATCCAAACCTGAGGAGATTTATAATCCACATATCACATTGTTGCATTTCTTACCATTACCCGTTTGTGCAATATGCGGATAAAGCGTAAATTTGCACCATAATAAATTAACATATGTCACAAGAAACAGAACATGTTCAGTGTTTAATTATAGGTTCAGGTCCTGCAGGATATACGGCAGCTATTTATGCTGCCCGTGCAGATCTTAAACCAGTTATGTATACGGGTATGGAGCCTGGCGGTCAATTGACCCAAACCACCGATGTCGATAATTTTCCGGGCTATCCCAACGGGATCATGGGCCCTGAGATGATGGAAGATTTCCGCAAACAGGCAGAGCGTTTTGGAACAGATATCCGTTTTGGATATGTGAGTTCGGTAGATTTTTCAGCGCTGCCCCATAAAGTGGTTGTGGATGAAATTAAAACCATTACAGCAGATACAGTGATCATTTCAACTGGTGCTACAGCCAAATGGCTGGGATTGCCAAGTGAGCAGAAATATAACGGTTTTGGAGTGTCTGCCTGCGCGGTATGCGACGGGTTTTTCTTCAAAGGACAGGATGTGGCCATTGTAGGGGCAGGTGATACTGCAGCTGAGGAGGCAACCTACCTGGCCAAGCTTTGTAAAAAAGTATACATGCTGGTTCGCCGTGATGAGTTCAGGGCTTCAAAAGCCATGGTGCACCGGGTACTGAATACTCCGAACATTGAGGTGATCTATAATTCTGAGGCTAAAGAAATATTGGGTAACGGTAAAAATGTAACTGCTATTAAAGTATTGAACAACAGGACTGGTGCCGAAACTGACATTCCTGTGGAAGGCTTTTTTGTAGCCATTGGACACAAGCCAAACACGGATATCTTTAAGGGCTGGCTGGACATGGATGAGACAGGTTATCTGATCACTACTCCGGGTACCTCAAAAACGAATGTGGAAGGTGTTTTCGCGAGCGGAGATGTTCAGGACCACTATTACCGTCAGGCCATTACGGCTGCAGGTTCGGGTTGTATGGCGGCTTTAGACGCAGAGCGCTATCTGGCAGCTAAGGAACATGAAGTGAAAGTGCTGTCGTAAAACAGACAGATTTATAAATAAAAAGGGCAGATTCGTTGCGAATCTGCCCTTTTTATGTCCTTTTTACTTAAGATTTTTTATATTGGTCTATAAATTCAATCGGAAACAGATAACCACATTACATGAAAAAAATCTTAACATTAACTTTATTGGTATCTATGTCGGTGGGCGCCTTTGCGCAAACTGATGTGAACATGGGGATCATACCCGCACCGGTTTCAGTGACGAAGAAAGCCGGGACATTTAAATTAGATAAAACAGTAGTGCTGGTGTCGGCAGATGCCAAAAATGCAAAGATGGCTGATTTGCTCAATGCCTATGTAGTTACAAAAGGAGGGTTTTCGTTAAGAGAATTAAAATCGGCAGGTCCGGCTGACAGGGCGATTGTCATCACTTCAGCAGGTGCTGATCAATTGCCTTTTGAAGGTTATAAGATCAGCATTACAGATAAAAAAGTGACCATTACCGGGAAGGATGCCGGATTGTTTTATGCTGTTCAGTCTATGATGCAGCTGCTGCCTGACAAGCAAAATAACCAGATCCTGATCAATGCAGCCGAGATCAATGATTATCCGCGCTTTAAATACCGGGGCATGCACCTGGATGTGGGCAGGCATATGTTCCCGGTGGCATTCATCAAGAAGTACATTGACCTGATGTCCCAGTATAAACTGAACAACTTTCACTGGCACCTGACTGAAGACCAGGGCTGGAGAATTGAAATTAAGAAATATCCGAAGCTGACCAGTATTGGTGGCAGCAGGAACGGAACGATCATTGGCCGTCATCCGGGAGTAGGAACAGACAATACGGTTTATAAAGGGTTTTATACACAGGAGGAGGCAAAGGATGTAGTGGCTTATGCTGCCGCACGATACATCAATGTGATCCCTGAGATAGAGCTGCCCGGACATAGCTCTGCGGCAATAGCTGCTTACCCTGAACTGAGCTGTTTTCCGGATAAAGATACTTTTGTTGATGAAAAAACACCCTGGTCCGGTTCAAGAAAAGGCAAGCAGGTACAGCAGCAGTGGGGCGTGTTTCAGGATGTGTTCGTGCCAAACGATGCTACTTTTAAATTCCTGGAAGATGTGCTGGATGAAGTCATAGCCATCTTCCCGTCTAAATACATCCACATCGGCGGAGATGAGAGCCCTAAGGAGTACTGGAAACAGAGTGAGTTTTGCCAGCAGCTGATCAAGAAACTCGGTCTGAAAGATGAGCACGAACTGCAAAGTTACTTCATACAAAGGATAGAAAAACACATCAATTCAAAAGGCAGGTCGATCATCGGCTGGGATGAGATATTGGAAGGCGGACTGGCTCCAAATGCTACTGTGATGTCCTGGAGAGGCGTAGAAGGAGGTATAGCTGCGGCGAAACAGGATCATGATGTGATCATGACGCCGGGCGGTCCTATAGGGCTTTATTTTGACCATAAACAGTCTTCTTCTGCTGATGAACCGACAAATATCGGCGGTCTGGCACCTTACTCGATAGCTTATGCATATGATCCTATGCCAAAAGAACTGACTGCTGATCAGCAAAAACACGTGATCGGCGTACAAGCCAATGTATGGACAGAGTACATCCAGACACCTGCTAAGGTTGAGTATATGATCCTGCCAAGAATATTTTCCCTGTCTGAAATTGCCTGGAGTCAGGTGGCCCGTAAAGACCTGAAAAATTTCTCAGAAGAAAGAATACCTGTGCACCTGGCCAGACTGGACAAGACAGGTACCAATTACTGGGTACCGACACCTCTGGGACAGAGTGACAAGACCATGGACGGAGCCGATTTTAATCTTGAGCTGAAAGCGCCATTGCCGGGAGCTAAAATCTATTATACTTTAGATTTGAGCCGTCCTTCTGAAAATGCTACCTTGTATTCGAATGCCATCAAAGTTAACGTACCGAAGGGTGAGAAAAGGGTATTAAAAACAATTGTGATTACTGCCGGCGGAAAGCGCAGTGTGGTTACAGAAACGATATTGAATAATGGCGCTCCGGATGTAAAAGCAAAATAAGTTTGCATTTAACAGAACAGACAATGAAATTGATAAAATATTTTTCTAAGCAGCCCTATTTCCTCGCAGGGCTGCTTTTAATGGTTTCCTGCAGTGAAAGTGGTTCAGATAAAACTGCTGAATTGAAACCTGCTGTCAGCGGTACAGATAAACCTTCCGGCCAGTTCCCGTTTTACAAAAATATTGAGATCAGACCAGGGATCAACTTTGAAGTTGTGAGCTGGGGCAAAGGCGTCGATAGTATTGGCGGTTACCTGATCTTAAGAACTGATTCGGCGAAAAACAGCTTTAAGTCCTTATCCAACGAGCGCGAAGGAATCATTACGGATGCCTGGAATATGGATCTGGACAACGATGGCGATCCCGAGATCTATTTAGAGATGCTGAGCAAAAAAAATGTTTCAGACCTGAATGTTTACGAATATGCAGGAGGAAGTTTTAACAAGATCACTTTTCCGGGTCTGAGCAGCAGCTTGAAGAAGAACTATGGCGGCAATGATAAATATACGCTCAAAAACGGCGATCTGTTCCGCAGTTTCCCGCTGGTAAATCCTAAGGATAGTACGCAAAAAGCAGGAGAACTTAAAACTGTTCAGTACAGGCTTAGCGGCAATAGCTTCTCAGTTTCGGAAGTAAAACCAGAGTCAGAAAAAAAAGAATAGAAAGAACAGTTAGATCAGCCTGTTCTGCTTCGCAATGTTTATAGCCTCCGATTTGGAGTTGACATTGAGCTTGATGTAGATGTTCTTGACATGTGTTTTTACCGTTTCTATTTCTATAAACAGTTCCTGCGCGATCTCACAGCGGTCTTTGCCTTTTGAAATGAGTTCCAGGATCTGAGTTTCCCTTTTTGTAAGCGGAGAGTTCTGGTTCTTTTGCAAAGACATGATGACTGTCTTGGCTACATCAGGGCTCATCGGCCCGCCGCCCTGCATGACCTCTTTTATGGCTTCAATTATTTTTACAGAAGAGGTGTTTTTTGTGAAATACCCGGAAGCACCGTTTGCGAGGGCATCGAGAATGATCTTTTCAGTCTCATAGACAGTAAGCATAATGATGTAAGCATGGGGCAGCAGTTTTTTCAATATGGGCAGGGCATCAATGCCGCTGGTGCCGGGGAGTTGTATATCCAGAATGATCACATCCGGATTGTCCTTACTGATCTTGTGTCTGGCTACGTTGAAAGACGGGTAGGTGCTGACTACAGTATATGGAGAGGTCTGGTTAATTAAATAGGCATACCCCTCCCTGATGGTTTCATCATCTTCAATGATGACAATTCTTGCATCTGCCTGATTATACATTCTTAAATTTTGCTGGTGTTGGAAATTTAACAATTAAACATACAGTACTCCCGCTTTGACCGGAAGTGATATTCAGGTCCGCATTTATTCTTTTTGCCCTCACATACATATTGTTTATGCCGTGACCGTTTTTGCCGTATTCAGTATCAAATCCGCTTCCGTCATCTTCAAGCGTAATCAGCAAAACCTCATTGTTTAACTTTGCGTGGTAATTTACGTTTTTAGCTTTTGAATGTTTCAATACATTGTTTATAGATTCCTTAAATATCATCAGTACATTTCTGCTCACATCGAGTGAAAGCTTAGTGTCTTTGCTGATGTCAATTTCAGCTTTAAAAACAATAGCGGTATCATTGAACATTTCTGTTCCAAACTCCTTAATGTGATCCAGCAACTGAATTAATGTATCGTTTTTGGGATTAAGCGACCATAAAATATCTTTGGTCCCGGTATACAGTTCATCCACATTCTTACTGATCTTTTTAAGAATGGTTCTTTTCTCCGTGTCATTTTGATCTATCATACTGCTCAATACTTCTGATAAGACGGTGATCCTGGTCAGTTTGTTACCCAGATCATCATGAAAATCTTCAGCAGTCTGCTTTCTGATCTTAAATTGTTCTTCGAGCTTTATTTTTAACCTGAGCTTTCTCTTGCGTTCATTAAGGGTCAGTATGATATACACGGCAAGCATGATCACCAGAATGATAAGGATGACCATGAGAAGCCTGAAAATATTGGTCTGGTAATAAGGCGGCTGAATCTCAAAAGAGAACGATGCCGTGTTCAAAGAGACTAAACCATCCCTGGTTACAGCCCTTGCCTGGAAGGTATATTTTCCAGGAGGAATGGATGTAAAACTCATGGAAGAACTGCTGCCGGGCTGACTGTACTTATTGTCCAGTCCGATCAGCCTGTACTGATACAGCAGGTCATTTGGATTTGCGAGGTGTATGCCTGTAAAGCTGATATTGATGTGGTTGTGGTTGTACGGAAGTACAAATGCTTTTTTGAGCTCATGTTCCTTATAAGAAAATTTCGAGGTGTCTGTGTTTTTGAGTTTTTCATAGTTAGGGAACACGCTAACTGAATTGATGAAAATATATGGATTTACTTTTTTTTCAGCAGATGGGTCCAGACCGAAAGCGATAACACCTTTTGTGGTGCCTACCCATATGTTGTTGTTGTATTGGAGAATTGCATTCTGGTTGCATTCCACAAGCGGGGAATCTTCACTATTGGTCCTGATCACACTATAGTCTGCAGAATTCAGCCGGTTTATGCCCCTGCCTGTTCCAATCCAGATTGTCCCGCGTTTGTCTTTAAGCAAGCTGTAAATGTGATCTGCAGCCAGCCCTGATTTACTATTTAAGCTCTTTGTTTTACCCGTTTTCTGATTCCAGACGATCAAACCATAATCAGCAGTTCCAAACAAAACATGGTCTCTGTCCCGCAGCATACAAAGGATGCTGGATCCATTGAGCGCCTTTATATTCATCGGGATTGCTTTCTGTTGTTTAATGATGAGCCAGACTCCGTCCTGAGTGCCCGAGATGATGGAATCCCGGCCCATCTCCAGCAGGCTGCCTCCAAACTGACCGGTGACGCGTTTCCACACTTTTGTAACCGGGTCATAGGTGATGACTCCCATATTGGTCGATAACCAGATGGTGCCCTTGCTGTCTTCGATTATTGAATTGTAAGCAATATGCTCGTTAACATCATCTATTCTTTTTATGCTTTTGCCGTCATGCATCCATAGCCCGCCCCCTGGAGTTCCGATCCATATGTGCTGCCGTTTGTCATTGTAAAGGAAGTTGATGCGGTACGAATCTTCATCCTCAGACGGGATCACCAGATTTTTGACTTTTTGATTTTGTGCGTATTCATATAGGCCCCCGTAAGAGCCCATCCATATCGTACCAGGTTTTGGCCCCCTGGCCAGTGCCATCACAATGCGGTTTTTTATTCCCTGAGTTTCATCAAAGGTCACATAACTGTTGTTGTTGAACCTAAACAGGCCTGAGCCATCCGTACCCAGCCAGATGTTGTTTTCAATATCTCTGAATACTTCATTGACTACATTATCCGTAAAACCGTTCCTTGAATTGAAATGTGTGATCTGCGCGGGCGTGATGTAATAAGCCCCGCTGTTTGTTCCGATCCAGATGGCGCCTTTGGCGTCTTGTGCTATGGCATTGCATTTGAAAGGTATTTCAGGATGAATTCTTGCTGTGATTCCATTTTGAACAGCAAAGATACCTTTCTCGCTGAGTAACCATATTTTGTCCTTTTCGCCACGGTCTGCAAGCAGGTCTGTAACCCACAGATCCTTCAGACGATCATCTGAAGGAAGCGTATGCCATTTTCCGTTCTCAAAATAAAAGATCCCGTTCATAAAAACGGCGGCCCATAACCTTCCCGATACATCGGTTTTAATTGCGGTAATTGCCTCCTTCGGATCATCGGTTACCCGGATCAGCTGCTCACTTTTGCCTGTCACTTTAAAAAGACGTTTGCCCCTGAGGTAAAAGACGTTTCCGCTTTTGTCGGAAATCATTTTGCCGATCCAGTTTTTGTTGTAGTTATAATTGTAAAAACTCTGTCCGTTGTAACGGGAAAGGCCCCAGGCGGAGCCAATGTATATGTGGTTCTGCTTGTCGGCAGCAATGGCCAATGCAAAGTTGCTGCTTAAACCGTTCACTTTTGTATAGTTGATAAACTGCTTGCCATTAAAGCAGCTTACACCACCCAGGGTAGTCATCCAGAGCCTTCTTTTACCATCTTGTGCGATCGCGGTAACCTGTGACTGGGTAAGCCCGTCCTCTATATCGTATTGTTCAAAGTTATAACGCTGAGAAAAACCTTCAATTGAATAGACGGATAGAAACAAGAATATAAATAAGATCCTTTTATACAGCACTGTTGTTTAGCATACACGGTTTAGCCCTAATGTAAATATATCTATCAATATACCATTTAAAAATCACCCTTGTGGGGGGATTTTTCATCTCCACTGAAATATACCCCTTTAAGGGTGAAAAGAAGGCGTAAATAGCTGGGTAAATTTGAGTATGAACAATACCGTTGATGCAGAGATCCTAAGGAGGCTGTCACTTGCTGAAGATTATATCGTGAACAATTATGACAGGAATATAAGACTGGACGATATTGCCTGGGCCGCATGTCTGTCGGTCAACCATTTGCTGCGGACGTTTAAACAAACCTATCAGCAATCTCCCCACCAGTATCTCACCAAATTCAGACTGCAGCAAGCCCGTCATTATTTAAAAAACACAGATTATCCGGTAAATGAAATTGTGGCTATGGTCGGTTTTGAGTGTCCAAGCTCATTTATCAGACTTTTTAAAAGTTCATTTAATGTAACGCCCGGCCAGTACAGATTTTAGAAATCAAAGAATAAAAAATAGAAATCATGAAAGGAAAAGTTTTATTGTACGCGGTGATGCTGAGCATCACTACTACAGTTGCCAATGCAAGACCAGATTATCCATCTAAAAGTGTCAATGCTAAGGCAAGCAATGTGATAGAAGCATTTGTCGATGCGCACATACACGCAGATGCGGCATTATTTAATGCGATCTTAAATAATAGTGCAGTATTAAAGTTAAACAAGCAGGAAGAAGTCGTGACACACACCAAGAGCGAACTGGTAGGTTTTTACAAAAGATCAGGGCTGATGAATTTGAATTGCAGTTCGGAATATGAGGTGCTGTCCTCAAGCGAATGTGTGGTTATGGCCAGAGTCGATTTTAAATTTCCTGAATTCGTTCAGCAAAATTATGTGACTATAGAGAAAGATAAAAAAGGGCTGTGGAAAATTACACAGATCAACAGGTTTAGCATTTAGCAAATGATTGGTGATTTTCGCTTATTGCGATAATAACTGCAGTATTATATTTGAGTTAGGAAACCCTGTAATAGATTTGGATGAATTTAATTTGGGTTAGTTAATAATAAAAGTCATTCGGCAAAAATCGGATGACTTTTTTATTGGCGCTCATTGAACTGTTCACTGATGCGTTCAAATTTTTCGATCAGCAGGTCCAGGCGTTCTTTTTCCCGTTTCAAATAGGCTCTTCTCAGAATGGTTGCACACAACGCCATCCAGAAAATGGTAAAGGCAATTATTCCGATCTGGAAGGCAGGGCTTAAATTATTCAGCACTTCATAGAAATAAAAGATAAACCCAAGAGACAGCGCTGTTGCATAAAACCAGTATAGCTTATTGTATATGGTGAACTTATTCAGCTGATATATTTTCAACCTGGATAAGAATGCGCTCGGATGTTCTGTAAAGTCGTTTTGCCTGATAATTCTGTAGTCTTTATACAATATAAGCGTAGAAATAGCCACTGAAATGATAATGATGATTAACCCGGTCTGGGTTGTCCATGAATTAAAGGGAGAGAATAACAAGAGCGCAACAATGGCAGCAAAGGATAAGGCCATTCCGAAAATGTTGAAAAGAGACCTTGTTCTGATGCTTGTTACTTCTTTCTTTGCCTGCGACAGCATTTCATCAGAGGAGATCTTTACCTCAACAGAATGTGATTGCCAAAGCGATTGTATATGATCAAATTCTTGCATGCTGATTGTATAATTCTGTAAGTTTTAGTTTAATACGATGAATTTTTACCCTTAGATTTCCTTCACTGATCCCTGATATTTCTGCTATTTCATTATAAGGCAATTCATCAAGTACCATGGTGATGATCAAACGGTCATTCTCTTCGAGTTTAGATATTGATTTGTAGAGTAATGCAATCTGTTCATTCTTTTCTGAAAACTCTTCCGGGCGGTTCTCTATAATGTTGTCCGTCAGTTCGTCTTTTGCCTGGCGCTTTTCTGAACGTAAATAAGTCAGACAAGTATTGACCGCAATCCGGTAGATCCAGGTAGAGATCAGTGACTTGTTGCGAAACTTGTCCAGATTCTGCCAGACTTTTAAAAATGTTTCCTGCAACAGATCGTTCGCCGAATCTTCATCACCGGTATAACCGTAGCACAAATGGAATATTTTCTTTGAGTTAGTATCGAAAATCTGCTTAAATAACTGGTCCTTTTGTTCCATTAATTACTGCTGTTGATGATTTGATTGCCATATCCATAATTTGTTACAGCATCACCAGGCCCCAAAAATAATAAATGTTTGCGGGCTTGGTGCAATTAATTACTTTTGTTGCAAATCAAACAACCTTAATATATGAAACAAAACCGCGTCGGGTTAATCACTTTGTTGTTTATCACTGTTGCAGCGCTGTTAGGTGTTTTAAAAGACTTCAATATTGTTAATGTCCCGGACAATGTAATGATGTCCATCCGCTGGGTGCTGGCTATTGAACTGGTGGTTTACGCTATAATCAGAAGGAACCTGACGACCTGGATCCTGGTTTGTATGGTACTGGGCATCTTTGTCGGAATAGATTATCCGCACGTTGCCGTCGCCCTTCAGCCATTGAGCAAAGGATTTATAAAATTAGTAAAAACCATTGTGGGTCCTATATTATTTGGAACACTGGTTTATGGGATTGCCGGGCACTCAGATTTAAAACAAGTGGGCAGGATGGCATGGAAATCTATGTTGTATTTCTATTTTGCCACCACAATCGCATTGTTCATCGGATTGGCGGCCATAAACCTCACCCATGCAGGTGTCGGTGTGAACATTGAAAATATGCCGCACAATGAGCTGCCAAAGCCTGTAAAGGACATCGCCGATGAAAGTATACTGAGTACACTGCCTCATAGTGTACACTGGCTGTATAAAACTCTGGCCTTTTTCAGGAACATTTTTCCTGAGAACATTGTCAAATCTGTTTATGATGCACAAATTCTGCAGATCGTAATTTTCTCGGTTATTTTTGGCATTGGCCTGGCTATGGTGGATGAAAAGAAAAGGAAGCCTATGGTTGACTTCTGCGAAAGCTTGTCAGAAACTATGTTTAAGTTTACCAATATCATCATGTATTTTGCCCCGATAGGCGTTGGTGCCGCAATGGCTTATACTGTCGGGCATATGGGAGTGGACATACTGAAGCATCTTTTTATGCTGGTAGCTACTTTATACATGGCATTGATCGCCTTTATTCTACTGGTATTACTGCCGATTGCGCTATATATCAAGCTGCCCATATTGAAATTTATCAGTGCCATAAAAGAACCCGTGTCCATTGCATTTGCAACAACAAGTTCCGACGCAGCTTTGCCAAAAGCGATGAGTGCGATGGAGAAGTTTGGCGTACCGCGTAAGATCGTATCATTTGTAATCCCGACGGGCTATAGTTTTAATCTGGACGGCACCACATTATACCTTTCCCTGGCATCGATATTTGTCGCACAGGCTGCAGGAATGCATTTGTCATTTGGCGAGCAGCTGTTGATTGTATTTACACTGATGATTACCAGTAAAGGAGTCGCAGCGATACCGAGGGCATCGCTGATCATTTTGATCGCCACAGCAGACCAGTTCGGACTGCCAACCTTCATCATCGCCGCAATTTTAGGTATTGATGAACTGATGGATATGGGCAGGACATCTTTGAATGTGATTGGAAATTGTCTGGCGACCGTGGTGATCGCCAAATGGGAGGGTGAATATAACCCCGGCCAGGTTGAATTGAAAGAATCTTAATTATGAGTACCAAAGGAAAGAAGATATTTTTAGCGCTGACTATTGTAGTCCCTTTTTTAATCTATTGTGTGATCTATTATACCCCGATGATCAAAAATGCACCTTTTAAATCGGGTGAATTCGTTTCATTGCAGTTTAAGTGGGGCGTTGGCAAAAATCTGGTGAACACCTATGATTCTTCAACCGGCGAGTACCAGTATCTTGATGGCCGGGATTCTTTGATTAAAACGAACGTTAAACTGAGGACCAATGACATTCTTTATCTGCACAGCAAGGCAAATGAACTGGGATTGTGGAACTTTCCGCCGGTAATCGCAAATACCGGTGCAGATCTGAGTTCAGATAAGATCTTAAGGTATGAATTCCAGTTTAATTACAAGAGAAAATCAAAAAAGGTGATCTTTATGACAGATTATAGCGAAATCCCTAAGCTCAGGGACGTTGCTGTGCAGATGCAAAAACTGATAGCCCGGAGTATAAATGATGCAGAAGAGCGCTACAGTAATAAATAACCAATTCAGTTGCGCATTTATAAAAATAAATTCTATATTTGCACCTCGATAAAAATAAACAATTTAAAATAATAATTATTTAACAATGTACGCAATAGTAAATATAGCAGGACAGCAATTCAAAGTTGCAAAAGACCAGCATCTTTTTGTACACCGTTTACAAGGAGATGAAGGCGCTAGTATTGAATTTGACAATGTATTGTTGGTTGAAGATGGTGGTAAAATCTCTGTAGGAGCTCCTGCTTTGAAAGGTGCTACAGTTTCAGCTAAAATCGTGTCTCATTTAAAAGGTGATAAAGTGATCGTTTTCAAAAAGAAACGCAGAAAAGGTTACAAAAAGAAAAATGGTCACCGCCAGTATTTCACCAAAATCCAGATCTCTGGTATCAGTTTATAATTAGTCGTTAACAAAGATTAGCTGTTTATACAGGTAGTTAAAAAATATAAAACAAGATGGCACATAAAAAAGGAGCCGGTAGTTCCAGAAACGGACGTGAATCGCATAGTAAACGCTTAGGTATCAAAATCTTTGGTGGTCAGGCAGCTATTTCTGGAAACATCATCGTACGTCAGCGCGGTACAAAACATCATCCTGATAAAGGAGTAGGTATTGGTAAAGACCATACTTTATTCGCTTTGGTTGATGGTACGGTAATCTTCAAAAAGAAACAAGACAACAAATCATACGTTTCTATTTTACCTGCAGCTGTAGTTAAAGAAGTTGTAGCTGAAAAAGCACCTGCAAAGAAAACTGTTAAGGCTGAAGCACCTGTTGTTGAAGCATCCGTTGTTGAGGCACCAGTGGCTGAAGCACCTGCAAAAGAAGAAAAAGCACCAGCTAAAAAAGCACCTGCAAAGAAAGCTGTTAAAGCTGAAGCTGCTGAAACTGAAAGTACAGAAGAAGCTGCATCTGCAGAATAATAAAATATTCAGAGCTAAAAGAAGAAGCCCGTACATTTATTGTACGGGCTTCTTCTTTTTATATGCTTTTTTTATTGGTTCTTAATGCTCCCTGTTCATGAGCTGATTTGCCAGGAGCATCAGTTCCTTTTTGTTTTGATCAGGAACATTGATCTGTTCCAATGCAGAAAATGCGTTATCCAGATATTTCTTCATGATCTCAGTTGCTTTTTCCCGCACCTCGTAAAGATTATACAGGTCAGTTACATTAGCTACTTTCGCAGCGTGATCCCGATTGATAACCTGCGCATCCAAATGCTTTAAATGATCAACTGAAGCCAGTTCCTGTAATTTCAATCGCAGAAACGTTTTCTTATCAGAGATAATGTCACCGCCAACCTGCTTTCCAAATTTCTCCGGATCTCCATATACATCCAGAATGTCGTCCTGAAGCTGAAATGCAATACCCAGACTCTCTCCAAACTGATAGATCAGCTCCGCTTCTTCAGGCGTGGCGCCTGCCGTTATAGCTCCGAGTTTCATGGCACCGCCAAGCAGGACCGCAGTCTTCAGCCGGATCATGCCGATGTACTCAGCTATGCTCACATCGGTCCGGCTTTCAAATTCCATGTCCAGCTGCTGTCCCTCACATACGCCCTGAGCCGTAGCATTAAAAGTATCAAGCGCGTGCTTAAGGATATGGACATCCACATTGGTAATGTGCTTGTTGGCTTCCACCATCATGACGTCGCCGCTCAATATGGCGGTGTTGTCCCCCCATTTTTCATGCACAGTTTGCTTACCTCTGCGCAAAGGAGCTTTGTCCATGATGTCATCATGGATCAAAGTGAAATTGTGAAATGTTTCAATAGCCATTGCCGCAGGGATAGCGGCTTTTAAATCACCATTGAACAGCTCGGCGGACATTAAGAGCATGATCGGCCTTAATCTTTTTCCCCCTAAGTTCATAATGTAACTTATAGGCTCATATAAAGAAGCAGGATATTCGGGATAGGTGGTTTCGTTTATTGCTTGTTCTACGTGCTTTAATAATTCTGAAGGGGAATGCATTCTTTATCTATTGTTGTTGTTGTCTAATCTTGTATCAGGGTAAAGTCTATTTGCCTTTTAGCCAGGTCTACTTTTTTTACTTTAACTTTCACCTCATCACCCAATTGGTATTTTTTCTTTTTGCGCTGACCAATAATGCAATAGTTTTTTTCATCCAGCACATAGAAATCATCGGCTATATCACGAAGCCTGACCATGCCCTCACATTTATTTTCAATGATCTCCACATACATGCCCCATTCCGTGACACCTGAAATGATACCTGTAAATGTGTTGCCTATGTTTTCTTCCAGATATTCTGCCTGCTTGTATTTGATAGAGGCCCTTTCCGCATCTGCCGCACGTTTTTCCATGGTCGAGGAATGGGAGGATGCAGTTTCGTATTCTTCTTCGCTGGCGGACTTCTCGTTGTTTAAATAAGCAGCAAGCAGTCTGTGTACCATTACATCCGGATAACGGCGTATAGGGGAGGTAAAGTGGGTATAATGGTCAAAGGCCAGTCCGTAATGACTGGTTTTTTTAGTCGTATAGACTGCTTTTGCCATAGAACGTATAGCCAGCTGTGTCAGCACGTTCTGCTCTTTTTTGCCTTCCACATCCTCCATCAGATAATTCAGTGACTTTGCGATTTCCTTGTCGGATTTGGTATTGATCTTATAACCAAAGCGTGCGGCAAACAGAGCAAAGTTGCCTAGATTTTCCAGGTTAGGGGAGTCGTGCGAGCGGTAAACAAATGTATATTTCTTTTTGCCGCTGCCTTTTTTAGAAACAAACTCCGCTACTTTCTTATTGGCGAGCAGCATAAAATCCTCTATGAGTTTATGAGCATCTTTCCGCTCTTTTACATAAACGCCAACAGGCTTTCCGGTTTCATCCAGTTTGAACTTGACCTCAGTACTTTCAAAGCTTATGGCCCCGTTCTTAAACTTCCTGTCACGCAGGATGTAGGCCAGTTCATTCAGCTTCAGGATTTCCTCAGCATAATCACCCGCCTTGTTCTCAATTACCTCCTGAGCTTCTTCGTAACTGAACCTGCGATTGGAATGGATTACAGTACGGCCAAACCATTCTGTGATGATATTTGCCTGCTCATCCAGTTCAAATACGGCTGCAAAACAAAGTTTGTCTTCATTAGGGCGCAGCGAACACACACCATTGCTTAACCGCTCAGGCAGCATCGGGATCACACGGTCTACCAGATAAACAGAAGTCGCCCTTGCATAGGCTTCCTTGTCCAGGTGACTGTTTGGTTTTACATAGTGAGAGACATCAGCAATGTGCACACCTATTTCATAATTGCCATTGGATAATTTTTTAAAAGAGATCGCATCATCAAAATCCTTTGCATCAGCAGGGTCAATCGTAAACGTTACCGTATCTCTGAAATCCTTGCGTCCTTTCAGGTCACCAGCAGAAACTTCCTCAGGAATGAGATCTGCCTCACGCTCGACTTCCGCAGGGAAAGCAAGCGGAAATCCATACTGTGCGAGAATGGCATTCATTTCTGTATTGTTCTCGCCCTGCTCACCGAGAATTGTTGTGATCTTTCCGATAGGGTTTTTGGCGCCTTCAGGCCAGTCAGTAATGCTGACCTGTACCTTCTGTCCATTTTTTGCCCCTTCCAGATCACTCAGTGGAACAAAGATGTCATGAAGCATCTTGCGGTCATCAACATTTACAAAAGCAAAGCGATCTGAGATCCTGATCACTCCGATAAAATCCGTCTTTACACGCTTGATGATTTCCACCACCTCGCCCTCATTTTTACGGCCGCTTTTCTTGGCGTAGATATATACCTTTACCAGATCACCGTTCAATGCATTGTGGAGTTTTCGTGCAGATACAAAAATGTCCTTCTCAAATTCATCATCCGGAACCACAAATGCAGAACCGTCAGCAGTCATGTCCACCTTGCCGGTGACAAAGGTTTTCAGATCTTTGAGCCTGAATTTACCTTTCTCAGGCTCCATGAAAACACCTTTTTTGGCCTGTTCTCTTAGTATTTCAAGGATGGTGTCTCTTCCCGAAGGATCAGTAATGTTCAGTTTAGCAGATACCTGCTTATAATTAAGCGCCTCATTTTTGCTTTTTTCCAGAACGTCGCTAATCAATTGAACCAGAACGAGTTCTAAATGAGATGATTTGTTTTTTGCCATAGTAAGATTATGAATCAATCGAAGGTAACAATTTGAAGTGATAGATTGTTCTATTTTGTACCTTTGGGTAAGGAACTCAAAGTCATTTACTTTATGAATCGAGACATTATGATAGAAGACAGAGAAAGAAAAACAGGCAAGGAACTGCTCATGATCCTCATCAAGACCGCGATTTATTTAACCTTGTTGTATTTCTATATCAATAAGCCCCATTTTTATGTTGAGTATCCCAGGATAGACCAGATCGCCAGGGGGCTAATGGTGTTTTTGGGTCCCAGTCTCGTCATTTCCATACTTAGACTTGTGGTGATCTACTGGTACATCAGAAAGCACAGGTTTAAGAACAACATCAAGGACAATTTCATTCTCGGCATCAACAGGATCGTATCCATTTTGAACGCCGTACTTTTCATGATTGCGCTGATCATCTTTTCCGGACAGGATCCGAGAGAATTCATTACCAGTATTTCAATTGTCGCTGCAGCAATAGCTTTGACTTTTAAAGATTATGTAACCAATATGATCAATGGCCTGATCATCATGTTTTCCGACAGGTTATCACTGGGCGATCACATTAAGATCGGCGAACTGGAGGGAAAGATCCTTGACATTACCCTCATCAACATGATCCTGCAAAACGAGGACAGCGACATGGTCATCATTCCAAACTCCCTGGTATTCAGTTCAGTGATCGTCAACCAGTCCAAACAGAACACCAAAAAACTAAGCGTGGAGTTTGAAATGTCACTTGACAACGGATATACACCTGAATACCTGGAAAAATACCTGGATAAGAACATTTCAGGATTTACTGAAAATATAGTTGCAGGAGGATTGACAGTGAAAACGATCTCCATCAATAAAGATGTGGCTGTATTCAAAGCAATGGTACTCTTAAAGCATTACGACAAATTCAGAGAAAGAGAGATCAGAAGGACCATCAATACGGCACTCATCAGACTGTCAGCAACGTTGAAAAAAGAAGAAGGGCCTCAGGCAGAAAAAGAGGCGGCGCGCGAAGATCCGAAGCTTATTTAAGCGCAGTTAAACCCGGTATTGCAGCAATTAACTTCTGTGTATATTCCGCTTTAGGATGGTTGTAGATATCCTCCGGAAATCCTTCCTCTTCAATACGGCCTTTGTTCATGACGATCATTCGGTCCGAAATGTGTTTTACCACCGCAAGATCATGCGAAATAAAAATATAAGTCAGTCCAAACTCCTGCTGCAGCTGTCTCAGCAAGTTTAAAACCTGTGCCTGTACCGACACGTCCAGGGCAGATACAGATTCATCACAAATGATGAATTTCGGCTGAAGCGCAAGCGCCCTGGCAATCACGATCCGCTGACGCTGGCCACCTGAAAACTCATGCGGGTACCTGTTAAAATGTTCTGGTTTAAGGTCCACACGCTCCAGCAAACTTAAGACATGAGCCTTTCGCCGCAGGTCATTGTCAAACACCTTATGGACCTGCAAAGGTTCCATTAAAGCATTTCCTACCGTAAGGCGCGGATTTAATGAAGAATATGGATCCTGGAAAATGATCTGAACATCCCTTCTCATGCTCCTCAGGTCTTTTTTGTTCAGATCCGTCACCGACCTCCCTTCAAACAGAATCTCTCCTGAAGTCGGTTCAACAAGCCTTAAAATACTTCTTCCCAGCGTAGTTTTGCCACAGCCGGATTCACCAACGAGGCCCAGTGTTTCCCCGGGGAATACATCAAAACTAACCTGGTCAACAGCTTTAACAAATTCTTTGGTCTTGCCAAACAAGCCGCTGTTTACCGGGTACCAGGTACAAAGGCCTTTTACCTGCAGCAGGGGTTTTTCTGCATAAAGTTTAGCCCTTCTTTCCGCTATTTCCTGCGGCGTATAACTGTTGCGTTCCAGCAAATGGGCCACAGCCATGTCCTTGTTCTCATTTAAAAAATCCGCTACCACCGGAAGCGTCTTCAGCAAGCGTTCAGGAGAAGGACGGCAGGCTAGCAAACCCTTGGTATACGGATGCTGAGGATTTCTGAACAATTCAGCAGCAGGCCCCTGTTCCACGATCCGCCCTTTATACATCACCGCAACATCATCCGCAATTTCACTGATCACCGCAAGGTCATGCGAAATAAATATCATGGCCATACGGCGTTCCGTCTTTAGCTTGAGCAGCAATTGCAGGATGGTCTTTTGAACAGTTACATCCAGTGCAGTAGTAGGTTCATCAGCGATCAGCAGGCTTGGGTTGCAGCTCAGCGCCATAGCGATCATTACCCTTTGTTTCTGACCGCCTGAAAGCTGATGGGGGTAGCTTTTAAATACCTGCTCAGGACTGGGCAGCTGTACCTCCTTAAACAGCGCAATGGTCTTAGCCTTCGCAGTTTGACTGTCAGCTTTTTGGTGCAAAATAATGGCCTCCTTAACCTGCTCACCACAGGTAAAGACAGGATTTAACGAGGTCATAGGCTCCTGAAAGATCATCGCGATCTTATTGCCCCTGTATCTTCTGATTTCTTCAGGAGACAGATCCAGCAGATCGACCTCCTCAAAATCTATTTCACCGCCGATCTTTGTAGCTCCGGGATCGTGCAGCCTCATGATAGAAAATGAAGTGACCGATTTACCCGATCCCGATTCCCCGACTATTCCAAGTACTTTACCGGCGCCGATGCTGAAACTGACATCGCTTACCGCCTTCAGCCAGGATTTGTCTTCTTTATTCAGAAATTGTATGTCAAGATTTTTAACGTCTAGCATCAGCGGTAACCGGGTCATATTTTGAAGGTGTGAAATTTGGCATTAAGATAAGCATTTTGTAGCCCAAATCCGGTTGTTTGTGCTATTTTTGCAAAATGGAAAGAGAAATTCTTGATACCAAGCGCAAAGCCCTTAAGATTAACCTAAACCCAAAGATCTACGGAACTTTTGCAGAAATAGGGGCCGGGCAGGAAGTAGCCCGTAACTTTTTTACAGCAGGCGCCGCATCAGGAACAGTAGCCAAAACCATGTCGGCCTACGACATGACTTTCAGCGATGCCATTTATGGTGTAGAGGAATCCGGGAGGTATGTCAGCAAGTCGAGGTTGTTGAAAATGCTCAACCACGAATACGGACTGCTCAATGAGCGTTTAAGCGGTGAAAAATATGATGACCGTACTTTCTTCGCATTTGCAGATACCGTAACCACACTCAATTACAACAAATCAAACGACCCTCACGGCTGGATAGGTTTACGTTTTCAGACAGAGCCGGAAGGCGAGGCCAACGAGATATTTTTCCATGTGCGCCTGCTGGATACCGACGCCGCACTTCAGCAAAACGTACTGGGCATTATAGGTGTAAACCTGGTTTATGCCGCTTTTTATTACAACCAGGACCACAGGGCGATGATCGAATCCCTGGCGGATAATCTTACCGTGGGTTCTGTTGAAATAGACCTGATCTCAGTAAACGGGCCGATATTCAGCGGTGCCGACAATATCCTGCTAAACCTCTACCTGATCGTTAAGGATTTTTCCGATGCAGCAATCTTTGACGCCCAGGGGCAGCCCTGCCTGCCCAAAGACCTTTTGTACAAGAAAGACATCATGATCCTGCGCACCAAGTACGCACAAAAATCCAATCCAAATTTCAGTATGCTCAACAAAGCTGTTGACCAGTTTGTGCGTACAGAAAACGTGCAGGAAGACAACCTGAGCGTGCTGATCGAGGTGCTGATGTCCAATGTGCTGTCAACGGCCGATGAATCGCAGGAAATTGACCTCAGGGCGGTGGCCAAACGTGCAGAAGAAATGTGCAGGACGGGCAACAAAGTCATCGTGTCCAACTTTGCAAGGCACAATAAACTGGCCAAATACCTGGACCGCTGCAGGCCAAAAAGTGTAGGTATATCCACCAACATCAACAACTTAAAATTCGTATTCAATTCCAGTAATTTCGGAGAGAACTATGCAAGTATGCTGCTGAGCTATGTAAGTGATATGTTCAATAAGAACGTAAAGCTGTTTGCCTATCCCTTCCTCGACAAGAAGACCAATGAAGTCATCACGACCGCAAATATGCCAGTTACGCCTGACGCCAAACCGCTTTTTGACTTCCTGATCATCAATGGCTACATCACAGACATCCAGGATTACAGTGAAGAAGACGTGAAAACCGTCTAGGTATCCTGCTTCTTATAAATATTCGGCACCGCAATACCCATGAGCCTGTCCGGATTGGGTATGGGTTTAAAGCCGAACTGCGCATACAAACCGTGGGCATCCTCAGTAGCCAGCATGTACCTTCTCAGTCCCTGAAGATCCGGGTGAAAAAGCATGAGGGACATCAGTTTTTTAGACAGACCGAGTCCCCGGTAAGCTTCCAGTACATAAACATCCGCCAGATAACCAAAAGTAGCTTTGTCCGTGATCCATCGTGCAAAGCCAATTTGTTTGGTCTCCTTATAGATTCCAAAGCAGAGTGAATTTTCGACAGATCTTTTTACTACTTCAAGAGGAATACCCTGCGCCCAGTAAGACTGAGTACTCAGATATTCATGTATAACTTCGGGCTGAAGCTTGAGTTTGTCATCAGAAAAGACAAAACCATTTTCTTCGATCTCCATTAGCTCCTCATATTGATGTATTGCAAAGGCTGTCCGAAGTCTTCCTTGCGGCACAATGCGATCACCGCCTGCAGGTCATCAATGTTCTTGCTTTGCACACGTACCTGGTCATCCATGATGGAGGCCTGCGCCTTAGAGCCGCTGGCTTTTATCTTAGCCACTATTTTCTTCGCTGTTTCTTTATCAATGCCCTCTTTAACCGAAACCTCTTTCCGGATCATGTTTCCCGAAGCATATTGCTCCTTTCCGAAATCCAGGCTGTTTGCATCCAGGTTCTGCTTGATCATTTTAGAAATGATCGCATCAGTAATGGCTTTCAGACGCATGTCATCTTCAGTAATGATGGTGATGACATTGGTTTTCTTGTCATGGTCTATCGTGCTTTTGGAGGAACTGAAGTCATAACGGTTCAGGATTTCCTTTTTAGCATTATTCATCGCATTGTCAAATGTTTGCGAATCCACCTTACTTACAATATCGAAACTGGGCATGATTATAGCTTTATAGTAAAAAATATATTATTTTTAGGTAAATGTTCATTTACCCATACAAAAAAACGAAAATTATATGAAACCATCATGTGTTTTCAGTATAAAATACAAATCATAGCTTATGAAAACCAATAAACCAAAAGTTGAAAAAAAAGGTGCAAAGAAAGCAGCCAAAAAAGAATTGGAAAAGAGTCTTACTGACAAATTCCTGGAAGTGGTCAAACACCTGGGGCATGACGCAGAAAAAATAGGAAAAGATATAGAGATCGCAGGTAAGTTCGTTGCCAGGAAACTCTCAAAAAGATTCAAAGAAGTAAAATCTGCTGTTGAGAACAAGATTGAAGAAGTAAACGCGGCCGCCAAACAGGCCAGCAAGCAAGCCACCAAAAAAGCAGACACCGTAAAGAAAGGCGCAGTTAAAGGAACAAAGAATGCAAAGAAAGTAGTTAAAAAAGCAGTAGCCACAGCCAAGCCGAGTGTACAAAGTGTCAAAGTTGCTGCAATCGCGACAGAAGAAAAGGCAGCTAAAGCGATTGCCAAACCCGTAGCGAAAGCAGTTGCAGCTGCGAAACCGGTTGCACAGGCGGCAGTAAAAAAAGCAGAAGAGGTGAAGAAGGAGGTAACGGCCGCGGTTAAAACAGTGGTGTCCAAAGCTCCTGTAAAAAAACCGGCAGCATCCAAACCGGCAGTCAAAAAAACACCGGCAGCAAAAAAGAGCTAAAAAAGTTAAAATTAATTTTGCGCCTGAGTAATAATTAACAATTACTTAACAATAGAATATGCAGTTTTGAGCGTTCCCGCCAGACGGGAACTCTTTCATCATTATACATGACAAAAAAAAAAGCACCGTTTCTAAACCGGGAGATCAGTTGGTTATATTTCAACGAGCGGGTCTTGCAGGAAGCTGCAGATGAAACAGTACCGCTTATTGAACGTATAAAATTTCTCTCTATCTTTTCATCCAATCTCGAAGAATTCTACAGGGTCAGGGTAGCTACTTTGAGCCGCTTGTCCAATCTGAACGATAAGGCAAAGGCGCTTTTAGGTTTCAATCCTAAAAAGATGCTGAACGAGATCAAGAACATCGTCGTCAGGCAGGAACGTAAATTTGAGCTGCTGTTCCAGGCCACCCTCATCAATGAGCTGGCTCAAAACAGGATCTTTATCCTCAATGAAACGCAGTTGAATGTGTCAAGGGGCGAATTTGTAAGGGAACACTTTAGGGACAGGATCTTGTCGACCCTTGTACCCATCATGCTCGATCTGGACAAACCCTTTCCCGAGCTCAAGGACAGGTACCTGTATTTCTTTGTTCGGCTGTCCAGAAAATCAGCAAAGAAGAGCGAAAAATACGCACTGATAGAACTGCCTCCCGAACTTCCAAGGTTCCTGGTATTGCCTGAGACCAATGGATTAAAGTTTATTATCCTCGCAGAGGACATCATCAAATATTGCCTGGATGACATTTTTTATGTCTTTAATTATGACATCATCGATGCCTATTCCATACAGCTTACGCGCGATGCCGAACTCGATATTGATAAGAACATCAGTGATAAATTTATTGATGACCTGAAAAGCAGCCTGGATAAGCGAAAGAAGGGTAAACCCATGCGTTTGCTTTACGATACAGAAATGCCTTTTGATATGCTGACCGTACTGGTCTCCAAATTAAAAATAGAAGCAGAAAGCCTGATGCCGGGCAACAGGTATCACCGGTTCGGAGATTTTATTAAATTTCCAAATGTGGGAACCAAAGACCTGGAGTATACCCCAAACATACCATTAAAAGTTTCCGGCCTGCACCGCACCGAAAGCATCTTCAACAAACTGCATGAGCGGGATTACCTCATCAATCTCCCTTATCAGTCCTACGACTACATCATTCTTTTCCTTCGTGAAGCCGCTATTGATCCAAAAGTTACAGAGATCAACATCACACTTTACCGTTTGGCAGAAAATTCAAGAGTGGTCAACGCATTGATCAATGCAGCAAAAAACGGGAAAAAAGTAAATTGCCTGGTCGAGCTCAAGGCCAGATTTGACGAACAGGCCAATATCTTCTGGACCAGCAAACTGGAAGAAGAAGGCGTGCATGTCAATTACGGTCTTACCGACTATAAAGTACATTCCAAGATCTGCCTGGTCAAAAGAATAGAGAAAGGCAGACCCGTGTATTATGCAAACCTGGCTACCGGTAATTTCAATGAAAAAACTGCCAAGCTCTACTGTGACCACAGCATTTTTACAGCGAGAAAAGAGATCACGCATGACCTTATCAAATTGTTTGCCGCCCTCAACAAGCGAACTGTGGCAAAAGACTTTAAGCACCTGATCGTTTCTCCAATGGATTCCCGAAATAAGATCTATGCATTGATAGACCGGGAGATCAAATATGCCAAACAGGGCAAGCCAGCCTACATGATCCTCAAAGTAAACAGCCTCGCAGACGAGGGTGTTGTCGAAAAGCTATATGAAGCCAGCAATGCAGGTGTAAAGATCAGGCTCATTGTACGAGGAATTTGTACCCTGGTGCCTGGTGTCGAAGGCTTTAGTGAAAACATTACGATCATCAGCATCATCGATAAATTCCTCGAACACGCCAGGGTCTTCATTTTTGGCAATAACGAAAAAGAAGAGATGTTCCTGTCCTCAGCCGACCTGATGAGCAGAAACTTTGAGCATAGGGTAGAAGTCGGTTTCCCGGTACTGGACGAAGAAGTGTGCCACGAGATCAGGGACATCATTGATTTCCAGCTGCAGGACAATGTAAAAGCCCGTGACATCACCAGGCTCAACAACAACAAATACCATAAGAACAGGCTTGCCACAAAAGTACGTGCGCAGGTGCAAACCTATAATTACCTTAAGAACAAACACCAGTAATGTTAAGATACGCCGCTATAGATATAGGCTCAAATGCAGTCAGACTGCTCATCGCTGATATATCAGGTACAGACGATGGTTTCAGCTTCAAAAAAAACACCCTCATCCGCGTACCATTACGGCTGGGCGACGACGCATTTCTTGACCACCACATCTCAGACCGTAAGGTCGATGACCTGGTCAAAACCATGACTGCTTTTAAAAACCTGATGGATGTTTACCATGTATCAAAATACCTGGCCTGCGCCACATCAGCCATGCGGGAAGCTAACAATGGTCCGGAAATCATTAAGAAAATAAAGCAGCAGACCGATATCGACCTGGAGATCATAGAAGGACAGCGGGAAGCCAACATCATTTACTCCAATCATATTGAAGAAAACCTGGATGCCAACAAAAGCTATCTGTATATCGATGTAGGCGGCGGCAGCACAGAGCTATCCGTATTTGTCAACAAAACCCCGGTAGCCTCCAAATCATTTGACATCGGAACCATCCGTATCCTCGACAACCAGGACAAAGATGAAACCTGGGAAGACATGAAGCAATGGGCAAAAAAGCACACCAAATCTCTAAAGAACGTAGCCGGTATAGGTACAGGCGGCAACATCAATAAACTCTTCAGAATGTCCGGCGAGAAAGAAGGGATGCCGCTTTCCTTTATCAAACTAAAAGGAATGCACAATGAACTGAACAACCATTCCCTGAAAGAAAGGATCAGTATTTACGGCCTCAATCCCGATCGTGCAGATGTGATCATTCCCGCCTGCGAGATCTACATCACATTAATGAAGTGGACAGGCATCAAACAGATCTATGTGCCCAAAGTAGGTATGGTCGACGGCATCATCAACCTGCTGATCGAAGAAAACCTAAGTCTCCGGACCTATAAATAGGCAAGGGCGAGATACCTGCCGTGATGGCTTACAGACTGCGGGTTTGAGATCCTGTAATCTGTGTGATAGTCCATTATGCTAACCGATGCCCTGTCCAGCTCATCTTCCTGGTCTGCCGCCAGGGTATGTATATAATCGGCGCTGATCTGACTCTGGGTGTAATAAGGCTGGTCGTCACACAGCACATTTCCTGTCGCTTTGCTGTTGTGAATGATCAGGTTCTTGCACACCAGTTTCACAGGGGCAAACAAGCGGAGCTTTGTCTCTCTTGAATTGATCTTATAGGCCGATTCCTTCATGCTCCACAAGAGCCAGATCATCATAGGAGGCTGAATGTCTGAAGAGATCAGGAACTGCTCCTCCGGCGTAAAAAGTTTATCCAGAAAACCATTTCTTTGCCAGTTGCTGTCTTTAGCGGCCTGCAGCAGGTCTACGATATCGTTGCCTATCATTGCTCAGCCAGTTTAGTTTCTATGACCTCTATTGATGCGCCCACATTGAGCATTCTTTCCATAGAAAGGTTGTCAATGACGATTCCGAACTCCTCCTCCACATCCAAAACGATATCCACCAGATTTGCCGAATTGATCCTGAGGTCCTTGATGAAATCTGTGGCCTCGTTCAGGTTTTCCAGTTGGTCTTTGTCTTCCACATAGGTGGATACTATAGGTTTCAGACGTGTTATTATTTCTTCTCTATTCATTTATTTTTATTGCTGTACTTTTTAAAGATCACACAGGCATTCACATCACCAAACCCAAAGCTGGCCTTGGCCACAATGTTCAGGTCCGCGCTGATCATTTTTTGCGGGATCTTAGACTCATCTACCATCGCCTTTATTTCCGGGTTTAAATCCTCACAATTCACATTCGGAAATATAAATCCATGGTGCAGCTGCAATACAGATGCCACACTTTCGATACTTCCGGCAGCGCTCAGGCAATGCCCTATCGCAGACTTTAAAGAATTGACATAAGGAAAATCCGCACCGCGTCTTCCCAGTGCCTCACACCAGTTGCGGATCTCAAAAGCGTCCTTGCTGGTCGCCGTCAGATGACCGTTTACGGCATCTACCTCAGCCGCACCGATCCCCGCATCCCTCAGTGCTTTTTTGATGCAGCGCTGTACCGCCGAAGGATTTGGCGCAGTCATGGTGCCGCCGCCTCTTTGTCCGCCCGAGTTGATGTGTCCGCCCAGTACCTCCGCATAGATCACAGCCCCCCGCTGCAAGGCGCTTTCCAATGATTCCAGTACCAATGCTCCGGCACCGCTTGCCGGTACAAAACCGCTCGCTGTCGCACTCATGGGCCTTGAGCCTTTTTCCGGATCAGCATTGTGTTTATAAGTGCAAACCTTCATGGCGTCAAATCCGCCCCATACATACGGCCCGCCGTCACTTGTACTGCCGCAGAGCATTCTCAGTGCCCCGCCGCTTTTGATGCGCTCATAGGCCATCAAAATGCTTTCAGCCCCGGTCGTACACGCTGACGAGTTTGTGGTCACCTGGTTTCCCAATCCCAGCTTGCCGCCCAAAAAAGCGCTGATGCCGCTGGCCATGGTCTGCACTACCGCTGTACTGCCCAGCTTACGGATCTGCAGGTCGTCAATTTTATAAACAGACTCCCGGAATTTATCAATTCCCGAAGTGCCCGCACCGAATACAGTACCGCTGTCCCAATCAGGGTCATCACCAGCAGAAACAGTCAGTCCTGCATCTTTCCAGGCATCCATTCCTGCGATTACCCCGTACAAAATACCCGTGCTGTTCAGGCCCTTCAGCTCCAGTTCAGAAAAATACTGCGCAGCAAGCTCAGCAGAAACCGAAGGCTTTCCCGCGATCTGACAGGAAAACTGTAAACGTTCCAGTTCCGGATCATGCTTAATCCCCGAAAGCCCGTTTTTCAGCGCTTCCGTAAACAGCGGCAGGCCCACACCATTGGGGGCCACCACGCCTAATCCGGTAATTACAACCCTGTTATGCATTCATTTTATTGGTCACCATACCGGCTATTGTGCCTTTGCAAACCAGCTCACCTTTTTCATTAATCATCTGAACAGTGCAGTTTAATTTCTTGAAACGGAAGTATACTTTTTCTGCTTCAACCCTTACCTTTTCCCCTGGAAATACCGGTTTCAAGAAATCAATAGCCGTGGAGGTCAGCATGACATGTCCCGGCATTCCGCCTTCAGCACTGCCCGATAAATAAATGCCCAGGCATACCAGGCCGATCTGCGCCATAGTTTCTGTCAGGATCACACCCGGAGTTACCGGACTGTCCTTAAAGTGACCTTTATAAAAATCCAGCCCCGCATCAAAAGTATAAGTACCGACGGCTTTGTTTTCGTCTATTTCCAATAGCTCATCTACAAACAAAAAGGGTTTGGTATAAGGCAGGTGTGCTAAAATTTCTTCTTTATTCATATTTAAAATTGATGTTCATTTAATATCAAACTTATTGTGCACTAAAAGTATTTATTTTAATCGTCATTGCGAAAGCCTTTAAAGCGCATGACGACCGTCCTACCACTTCAGCAATATCCTTTGCGCCGAAAATCCCGGTCCGAAACTCAGCATCAAACCGATATCACCTGCAGCAGGTTTTCGTAACATGTACCTTTCCAGCACATACAATACCGTCGCACTCGACATATTGCCATACAGCCTCAATACCTCTTTAGTATCGTCAATATTCTTACCCAGGGCGCCAAACAAACCCTCCACCAGCTGCACAATTTTCTTTCCGCCCGGATGAAAGATCAGGTGGTCTACCTCAGCAATTGTCAATCCATGTTTGGCTAGAAAAGGATGGATGATGTCCGAAAAATTTGCCTCAATGGTTTCAGGGACAGCCACATCCAGTACCATTTGCAAGCCGCTGTTCATCAGTTTAAATCCCATCAGCTGCTCCGCATCATAAAAATGATACATTTCTTCAGCAATGATTTCCGGCCCTTCATCATCAGCATGCGAGGACAACAGCACGCAAGCCGCACCATCACCAAATATGGCCGCACTTACCATATTGACCATCGAATAATCGTTCAGCTGAAAAGTAGCCGTGGGCGATTCATAAGCAATCACTACCGCACGCTTTCCGGGATTAGCCTGTAAGAAATTCTTTGCATAGATCATACCCGATACCCCCGCCGCACAACCCATTTCTGTTACCGGCAAACGTACAATGTCCTGGCGCAAGCCCAGAATATTGATGAGGTAAGCATCCAAAGAGGGGATCATTATCCCCGTGCAGCTCACCGTAATGATATAATCGAGATCCGTGGGCGTCCAGCCGGCCTTGTCCAATGTCTGCCGCAGGCAGGCACCAGCCAGTTTAACCCCCTCCCTGACATAGATGTCATTTCGTTCCTCAAATGAGCTGGGCGCAAACACCTCCTCCGGCGACATGATCGAGTAACGCTGCTCAACCCCCGCATTCTCAAAGATCTTAATCACCTTTTTGACAAAGCGGTCATCCTGTCCCTCCAGCCAGCCTCTTAAATATGGAATGATCTCCCCGGTTTTCCTTGAATATTGGGGCAGCAGCTTTGAAACAGTCTTTATCTTAACACTCATAGAAAACAATCATTGGATCAAAATGACCCACTGGTAGCGGAATGCCCATTTCCAGCGGATCAGGTATTTTTTTAAATTCAATTGCCGCGTATAGCCCAGCAAATCCTGACGCTTAAACCCCCTCAAAATAGAGGTCAGTCCATCATCGCGCGACATGCTGTTCAAACCAAAAACAAAACAGATCAGTTTGAAAAGACAATACGCAAGGGCGCTTCTGTGCAGGTCATTCACCACTATGCCCAGGCTTGCCTTTCTTTTGAATCCCTCCATCAGCTGCAGCAGCGCGTCATCCTTAAAGTGGTGCAGGGTCAGCGTACACAGAATAACATCGTAAACCCTTTCTTGTTTAATCTCCTCAAAAATATCCGCGCAAACATAGCTGATGTTGTCGTAACCGGCAGACAATTGCCTGGCATGGCCGATGGTGAATCCATTGGCATCCATGCCGCACAATTTAAACCGCAAGCCTTTCTTTCTTCCGTAATCGGCCAGTACCCTCAGCATATCACCATTTCCGCAACCCACATCCAGTATCGAGATCTCCCTGTCCGCTTCAGCGCTTAGCAGCCATTCCACACCTTCCAGTGTCACCGCATTGCCTCCCAGCAGCCTGTTTATGCTTGCGATCTTATCCAGCGCATCCCGCAAAACTTCGCCTTCCATGGCAA
Organism: Pedobacter sp.; assembly: GCF_035317785.1. Taxonomy (GTDB): domain Bacteria; phylum Bacteroidota; class Bacteroidia; order Sphingobacteriales; family Sphingobacteriaceae; genus Pedobacter. The sequence goes on from NZ_DATHGC010000254.1 coordinate 40,502, forward strand.
AATCGTCCATAGTCTCAGGCTCATCACTTCTGTCTTTAGTATTTACGAATATTTTACCGAATAGGTTGTCCATGTGTTTTTTTAACGATGAGCGGCAATACCACCGGAAATTTAACCAATAGCTTTAACAAAGCGCCAAACAGCCATTTTTTTCTCACTATTGCCGAAAGCGTCCGGCCTGCTGCCATTCTGCCTTTAAAATTCAGCTTCCATGCCTTGCTGTACCCATGCTCCAGTTCCGCCCTGGAAAGGCCTCCCTCCAGGTATTCAACACACAGTTCGGCGCAGACCTTTGCGCTGTGTATTGCCATCGCCATGCCGTTTCCGCACAGCGGATGGATTACGCCCGCAGTATCGCCGATCATCAGCACATGATCATAGACCGCTTCCTTTGCGTCAAAAGAGACCTGGCTGATCGTCAGCGGAGCATCAAACAGCGCATTGCTTTGCTCAAACACATTTCTCAGCAAAGGATTTTTATAAAGCACCTGATGCTCAAATTCATTCGTATTCTTATACACCTTGAAGTTTTCGTAATCCGTAAGGTAACAAATGTTGATCACGCCATTTTCAACTTTTGATACACCGCAATATCCTCCGTCAAAATTGTGCAGGCCGACAAGTCCGTCAGGGAAGTTTCCGCTATAATGTCCTTTTACCGCCAGCCAGGGCGACCGCTGCCGTATAAACGGCCTTGCCAGCTTCTGGTCCGGAACAGCCCTTTTGCCATACGCCCCAATCACCAGACCCGCTTTAAAAGCACCCGATGCATTCGTGAAAATTTCAAAGGAATCATCTTTAAAAACAATTGAACCTACCGTATCGGTGATCATTTTACAGCCCAGTTCCAATGCCTTTTCGTAAAGCAGGTGGTCCAGCACATACCTGCTCAGCCCAAAACCTCCTAAAGGAAGCCTGCAGGAGATCTCTTCCCCCTTAGGAGAAGAAAAGCTTAAGCGGTTGATGGGCACAGCACCGGATTTAAAAGGATCGATGCCAAGAACCGACAAGTAGGGCAGAACCTCATTAGATATATACTCTCCGCAAACCTTGTGGTGCGGGTAAACCGTCCGTTCTATCAAAATTACCCCAACACCCGATTGCAGCAAATGTATGGCGCAGGTCAGACCAGCTAAACCGCCCCCTGCAATAACTACGTAATCATCACTTTCTCTCATACACCAATTGTCCGGCATGTTTACTTGCTTATTGTGCAGGTTTTAGTAAATTTAGTTTTTTGCACACACATAAACCACATATAAACATGAAGAAACTCTATTTTCTGTTGTTTCTGGCATATACCTGTATCGATAACAGTGCCATAATGGCCCAAAGTAGCAGCAATGCCTTACTGGCTGAGCTCAATAACCGGTCCTCTTTAATACCGCGCGACCCTCGCTGTGAGTACCTGACCGACCCAAAAGGCATCGATGAACCGCATCCGCGGCTGAGCTGGACCTTTAAAGCGACAGATACCGCGGCTTCCGGACAAAAGCAAAGCGCCTACCGCATCACCGTCGCATCTTCACAAAAACTGCTTGGCACTAAGCCCGATATATGGGATTCCCAATGGGTAAGCGGCAATCAGATGCAGCAAATTGAATATAAAGGCAAAGCTTTGCTGTCCGACAAGAGCTATTACTGGCAGGTCACCGTAAAAGACGAACAGGGAAAGATCTCTTCAAAAAGTACGCCCGCCAGCTGGACTACCGGGCTGCTCAGCCCCAAAGACTGGACCGCCAAATGGATCGGCACCGCCCAGATCTTTGACCCTTCCAAACCCGACTGCAACATCACCGATCCCTGGCTGCGCAAAACGTTCAGTCTGACTGCAAAACCCACAAAAGCGACACTCTTCCTGGCGTCCGTAGGTTACCATGAACTCTATGTCAACGGGCAGAAGATCACCGAAGACGTACTTTCACCTGCTGTTTCAGACCATACCAAACGTGCCCGGTATATCGCTTATGACATCGCCCCACAGCTCAGGTCCGGCAAAAATGTCATCGCCATCTGGCTGGGTACCTCATGGTCTATATTTGGCCCCTACATCGATAAAGACAAGCCCAATACACCCATCGTGATCGCACAGGCAGCAATCTATAATGGCCCTAAAGCAGTGACCATCATCAAAACCGACGATACCTGGAAAACGCACCTGAGCCCCAACAAACTGCTCGGAAAATGGGATTTCGGCCACATGGGCGGAGAACTGTACGATGCCAGTCAGGAAATAGACAACTGGAATACCACCGCCTGCAATGAGCAGGGATGGGAACAGGCCATCACCTACAGCCCCAAACTCAAACTTTCCGCGCAAATGGTGGAGGCCAACCGCTTGTTTGCGGAGATCAGGCCCGTAAGCATCAGTGAAAAAAGAGCAGATGGCTCTTACCGCGTAGACATGGGCGTAAACTTCGCAGGCTTCACGCAGGTAAAACTAAAGGGCAGCCCCGGCGATAAAATAGAATTCCTGTATTCAGAAAGACAGCAGGAAGACATGACCTTCAGCCTGCACAGTGCCTACATTATCGGCAAATCTGGTACAGGAACCTTCAAAAACCGCTTCAATTACAGCTCCTGCAGGTGGATCACCATCCGCGGATTAAAATATAAACCAGCCCCTGAGGACATCAAAGGCTGGATGGTGCGCACCAATTACGAAAATGCGGCCACGTTCCAATGCGCAGACGAACTGCAAAACTGGATCTACGACCGCGTCAAATGGACTTATCAGAACCTTTCCCTCGGTGGTTACGTAGTCGATTGCCCTCAGCGCGAGCGTCTCGGCTACGGCGGCGATGCCCATGCCACCTGCGAAACCGGAATGTTCAACTATAAAGTAGGTGCATTTTACACCAAATGGATGGAAGACTGGCGCGACAACCAGGGCACAGAATCTGTAGTGGGCAACCTTCACGATCCTAAATTTGCAAGACAAGCTGTGCAGAGCGGAAGGATCCTGAACAATGGCATCGTACCGCACAGCGCCCCAACCTACATGGGCGGGGGCGGCCCGGCATGGGGCGGTATTGTCGTGACCCTGCCCTGGTACATCTACCAGCACGAAGGTGACAAGCGCGTGCTCGAAAAAAACTTTGAACTGGTCAAAGGCTGGCTCTCCTTTCTTGACCTCAATACAAAAGACAACCTGCTGCAAAGGTATGGCGGCTCCTGGGACTTTCTGGGCGACTGGCTCTGGCCAAACGCCAACGCAGAAGGCATGAACAACAACAAGCCCGAAACCGTATGCCTCAACAACAGCTACCGGGTCTTCAACCTGCTTACCGCGGCAAAGATCGCCAGGGCAATAGGAAAGACCACAGAAGCGGCCGCATGGGAAAAGCAGGCAGAAACTTACAAAGCCGCCATCCATGCCAAATTCTACAATGCCGCAGACCAAAGCTACGCAGATGGCTCTATGGCCAATCTCGCTGCGGCCTTACTGGCCGATGTGCCACCGGAAAACCTGCGTGATGAAGTCATGAAAAGACTGGAAAAAGAAATACTGGTCAATAAAAAAGGCCATATCCATGTGGGCATTACTGGGGGCGCCATTCTGTTTAAACTGCTCAGGAACCTGGGCCGGGACGACCTCATTTATTCCATGACCTCACAGACCGCCTACCCCGGCTGGGGCTACATGAAAGCAAACGATGCGACCACGATCTGGGAGATGTGGGAAAAAGACCTGCCCGGGCATTCATTGCTCCACAGTTCTTACCTGTATCCCGGAGCCTGGTATATAGACGGAATGGCGGGCATTCGTCAGGATCCTGCTAAACCCGGTTTTCAGCATTTCATCATCAGGCTGCCATTGCTCAGTGCAGCGCAAATGCCCTGGGCGAAAGCAACCTATGATTCACCCGCAGGGCTGATCAAAACCTCCTGGCAAAGAAAAGACGGGCAGGTAGCTGTGCAGGTCACCGTTCCGCCAAACTGCAGCGCTACACTTGAGCTTTCGGAAAAAGAAGCGACCAACCTGAGCTACGAAGCAAAAAAAGTAAAAAGAGTAGGCGGTAAAGACGGCTACGTCACCTTCGAACTCGAACCGGGAAACCATATACTAAAAACGAGCGCTGCCAGATAGGCAAGCGCTCGTTTTTAGTTCCCTCGTTCCTCCCGGGATGACAAGTAGGTCTATGCCAGCGTAAACGCAGGCAGATTTATCTTCTTGCCGCCATTCATTGCACTCTCATGCGCCAAAATCCCCACACAGGTAATATTTGCCGATTGTCTTGCATTAGGGAAAGGCTCGCGGCCCTGCACCAGCGCAGTTAAAAACTCGTGAACCAAGTGCGGGTGTGAACCCCCGTGACCAGAACCCTGAATAAATGACAAATGCTGGTTACTGTCCGCATCATAAACCCCGCCCGTTGTAAAATGCTGAATTTCTTCAGGCAGCAGATGCGCATAATCAGGAATGGTGACCTTCTCCGGCGTTTCACCAGTATGGATTACCGACTCCTCATGCTCTACCAAAGTCCATTCAAAGGTCTTTTTAGAGCCATAAACATCAAAACTCTCCCGGTATTGCCTGGCTGTATTGAACAGCGATCTTGTCACCTCGGCAGCAAGATCAGAGTCCTTGAACTTAATGTGACAGCTTTCCACCGCAAACGGAGAACCATATTTAGAGATCAGGTGCTCATCAATGGTTCCCGATCCAAAAC
>NZ_DATHGC010000255.1:0-12814 GCF_035317785.1 Pedobacter sp.
TATTGCCGTCCTCAACGGTATACTGCAAAAGCCTGCCGTCAGTATCATATTTGTCATAGGTGATTTTCTTTTCGAGCGTCGCATTGGTGTCCGTTCCCTTTTTGGTGTAGACAAACTTCGGCAGCAACAGATTGTTTGAACTCGTGTCGTCTGCATAGACCGTCTTCTTCTCTGCCAATTTTTCAGACCCGTTATAGCTTTCTATCTTCAAAGGGACGGCAATCATGTTTTTTGCAATGAGGTCGGTTATATATGGCTCGCCCGACATTGCGCTATCCTGTGGATAATAATATTTGGTCTCAATGGTCTCGTCATTGGAATTGGAAGTGACCTGGCTGCTCAATTGCTGGTGCAGGGGATTGTTGTAATTGAAGGTTTTTGTGGTGGTGACAATTCCGGTCTCAACATTGGAAGAATCGTAAAAATGCTCTATGGTTTCTGTATTCTTTAGATAGAACCATGCAATTGGGAGATGCAAATTTATAGGTTCGTAGAAAAATTTCACATCAGTCGGAACATAACACGCACCATAAAGGAAAATATAAGGCTGCGGCGCAATCAACGGATTAAGAGAATTTTCACTCACTGCAAGGTTGCCATGCCTAAACATTTTAAAACCATCAATATATGAGATTTTTGAATTATCTTCAACGTAAGTGTTGATTTCATCATTTAGTAAAAAGTCGCTATTTTCGGATGTCTTGTATATTTTTTTCTCTAAAACTTTTCCTCTTTTCCAACTGCTATAAATTTGAACAGTCGGATCTCCCCAAGGTATCAGATCGGGATCTGTAGAAAATTTATATAATGTATAGCCGTTAGTTTTTGTACTGTCCAAAACTGAAACATTTTTTTCCTTGACATACTCATAAGCGACACTGTTTCCTTCAATGCCATACCTGGAATTTGACGTAAGGCTATACGAATTGTCATAATTTGCGCCAAACAAAAGTCCTCCACCCGCTCCACTACCAGTTTCATTGGGACATATCACTAAAGAAACATTAGAAATGTAATTGTTGAAAAATGAAACAGTTTTTTCATTTACCAGCTTACCACTCGACAAAAGCGCATTTGTTGCATCACTATAATCATAAGCTTTTACAGAAACAAGGGCATTATTGTGATTATAATTTTCAATCGCTTTTATCCTTAAACCCGAACCATTTACATTTTTAGGGCTCAAGTCGTCGTTTACATATCTTAATTGGAAATCGGATATTTCCATAACACTTCCGTAAGCTTCCAGAAGGACGTATCCCGACCCTGAAAGGTTTGCAAACTCAAAAGTATGTGTTCCTGTTGGTAGGCTTGATGAACTTGCGGTATTCATGACAATCCCATTTATAAACATCCTGACCTTGGCGTATTCATAGTGATGGGGGGTATCGTCATTTTTAACAACTGTAAATGACATTTTACCAGTTGAATTGTTGAAAGTTATCGGAACTGTTTCATAATGCACACACTCGGGACCTGGATTAATGCATACGAGATCATCGTCGATGCCGGGACCCATTACTGTAGAAGCAGCAGCTTCTGGCACTCCGGTTCCCTGTACCATATTATGGCTAATTGTAATAAGATCATATTTGCCTAATGCATTAACACCAAAATATTGGTTCGGCTCATAGTTAAATTTTGTCCATCCTTTGGTTGGATAGTGAATTTCCTTTAGCATTCCGGCCTGAAGTGTTTCGGGATTCACTGTCCTGTTCGCATGGCCAACTTCAACACTGTAAGGGGCAGGAATAAAATGTTTTGGAATAAGGTCAATGTTTGCGTGACCATTGTAGTAGCCATAGTAATCCTGGGCTTTGGAAACCTTAGCAGGTAAATCAATATCCGAATAGACAAATTCATGGGCTTCCCCTTCAACAAGCGTAAGGATTCTATCCAATTTTAAACGTTTTATCTTATATGCTGTGGGATTGTATTCTGGTGAATCGAAATAAGAATATTCGAAAGTATATCCTTTTTCGCTTGTGAATACAGATTCTTCTAGTTGTTGGATTTCGATTGAACTGAGAGAACTATTCCCGTCCACCAAATCGGCTCTACCTGCAGTTTTATTGAAAAGTACCCTGGATTGACCATTATTGAAAACAATCGATTCTATTTTTTTTGTCTGTGTTATTGTAGTGCCGCCCTCATTAATCACTCCACTTATAGTTTTGTCGTAATGTTGGCCGTCTCCACACGAACAATTCTGACCAGTATCATGAATTACGATTTTTTGAGAAAAACTATAGTCATTTATCGCACCATCTTCTTCATAGTTAAAGTCGATAATATTATTATTTGGTGTTTTAATCTGATCGACATACCAGGCACTCGTATAAAAGTCATTGTGGGTTAATGTCCTCAAAGATTTATCTGCAGTATGGTCAAAAAAGTAAATATTGCCCGAAGTATCGGTAATCTTAAAGCGTAGATATTGAGATGAAGAATAAAAAATTTCAACCTTGAATGCATCGGGCGGAAAAATAACAACATCACTACTATCTTTATTCCTGATATAAAAACTTCCATTTGTTGTAGGCGACGAAAAATTGTAGACATCCTTTATCCTGGACATGTCCAGATGGTCTGTTTGAACTGGTCCTCCGCTAAATTCATAAGGATGTGCATTAAAATGGGCGATGATAGAATCTGCATCAGGAAGGATATCGATAAACTGGTTGTTCTGATCTATTCCATCGCGTGGACTTAGAATGATTTGCGCACCAAAATTTAAGTTCCATCCTAATCCGACCCAGGTTGCCTCCTGATTCACTTTTATTCCTGAAGCGTGATAATCTAAACTGATTGGAATCGAAAACCCATGGTCTTCAATCGTGTAAAGGGGTATTGAAATATTCGGCACTCCTGTAGACAAATCCACAGGATACTCCCCATATTTCAAAAACGCGGCAGCCTCAGGAGTCTTAGGGGCAAAGTTAGGGACTTCAAATCCTGTTGTTTCCTGGGCTTGGATAAAAGGGGAGGACAATAGCGAAAAGGCAAGGAGGCATCCTCGCCATTTAAACAGGAAGGGGTTTTCCATAAATGGTAGTATTAATAATGTTTGTTCTGATTAGCAACCAAATACCGGAAAACTGGAAAAAATTACATGGCGTATAGGCAATAAAAAATATTCAATTCCACGGCAAAAAGCCAATGGAGATAATTCAGTACAGGAAAAATTGCAACCAACAGTCCTGGCAAACGATTGGTATTTTGAAACAAAAGTTGAAGTCGTATTTACTTTCAATGATTATTCTTTTTCAATAGGTTAGAAATATAAATCGGATACCACTAACTCTGGAACATTACCACCATTGCCAACCTGTTTTTCCCTGATTTTTATTTAAATTACGGACATTGAGTTTCAACCGAAATGCCACTATCTATTATCATATCCTTAACCTTGCCGCCCTTTATAATAAAAATCACAGATCCAGCCGACATGAATTTTTGATTTTTATTAAACGAACGATTGAGATCTTGAGATTTAATAGAATCGCAGTAATCAATCACGTTTGCAAAGACCAGATTTTCATGAATTCCCGAAAAGAAATAAACGGTATGGCTCACATTTGAATTGGATAGTTTCTGCAATAATAGATTGGTGCGATTCAAATAGTTTTCATTTACTTTCTGTTGCTTTTGCGTAAAGTCACTGTCGGACCATTGCAATGACTGCAGCACTTTTTTCTTGTTTTTATCATAGTTATATCCTTTATGATATTTTTCTAAGATCTTATTTTCTTTGAAAAAAGTGTTGAAATCAAATGCTTCATATTTTGGGAAGATTAAATAGCTTTGCTTAGAACCGTTTTGATAAAGCCGTTCGATGCATTTTTTTATAATATTTGCTTCATCTTGTTGTGAAATTTTTTCAGCGTCTTTTTTACCGCATCCGGAAATTGTGAAGCTGATTGCAAATAAAATAGCGCCGAGTAGCAATGTTTTTTTGATGTTATTTTTTTGCATGAGGTTTTTGATTTTCATATGGAACTTCTACTTTTCTTCCGTCTTTGAGGATAAATAAAGAGGTATCGGTTGAACGCTTGTAAAGTGTTGGTAAGTTAGCTTCCTCTCTAAAACCATTTATCCTGTTATCTACAAAACCGGGGCCTTCTCCAAAATCAGTAAATATACCAAGTCCGTCTTTCTGGTCTTTGCTTTTTTGTTTTTTCCACCAATCGGCGCGGTGCAGGAACTAGCTTTGGCTATTCTGGTTATGGTCGGAAGTGGGTTGCTTTGGATTTGGAAAAAACTATAAAAAGGAAAAACTACCTTAATTAGGTGGTTTCAAGTTAATTATTAGTCATTATTAAAGTATCGTAATTTTCGGAATATATTAAATAATTTTTATTTTTTATTCGTTCAACAAATTCAACTTTTAATTTCTTGTCGCTTGTATTATAAACAGTATAAACACCAAGGGTGTAATTAGGGTTATTTAATCCAGTAATTGTTAATTTATTGAACGATTGTTCTAAAAAAGTTTTTAAAACATTATTTATTTCAAAATCTGATTTAAACTTTAATGTCGCTAAGGCGAAGTTTTCTTTCTTTTTCAAATCAATAATAATTAAAGAAGATACAATACCTATTTTGGTACTGTCTTTATATTTCTTTAAAAAATCAACGACTGTTTTATTACCAAGCACCTCGTCTTTAAGAACATTCAGGTTGGTAATTTTTAGGCTACTACTTCCAGATATTACATAATTAATTGCTTTGGATTTATTGCAATGAATATAATTTATCGGTTCTTGTGAGAATGATTTAAAAGAAAGAAATATTAATATAAAATATAAGATTTTCATTTTTTGCTTTATTTAGTTCTAACTGGGTTTTGTGTTTTCGACGAAATACTAATTGAATTAATCATAGTGGCATCTTTCACTCCTGGGGTACTTTTTATCCATCTCGTGTTTGGATTCGCATTTAAGACTTGGTTTGTATTTAATCCCATTCCAGTACTGTATTCGAGCTTACTGCTTTTCACCTCATTAGTCGGCATATATATGTTTACTCTGTCGTTTAACAAAGTTTTAAATGCTTCAAGATTACTATTTCCATAATCGCCGTATCCAACAGAACAGAAATTGAGAATGAAGTTACCGCCATTCTTCACTTTATTTCCTAAGTTTAAAAAATATCCAACTTGCTTTTCTCCATCTGTTAAACCAACTCCGTTTTTTGAATTATAACCTAGCAATTCGGAAGTAGTAATTGAGTTTTCTTCATTCATGTGTATATTATCTTCGATTCCAAAGTAATTATTTTCTTCTCCAGCTGCACCGTGATTTGAAACAATTAAATTGTCTAATGAATGATTACCAATACCTATCGCGTCCAATGCTTTTGATGCAAGTGATAAACTCCCAACTGCAAGAACTGACCAATTCCCATTTTGAAATTGTTTATCTGAAGCATTCATTGAATTTCTATCTTTTTTATTACCTACTACTTCAACATAAGCATTTTTTGATTTTCCTGTTAACAGTTTAAAAGCACTAACCGCATCTCCTTCGGTAAATTTAACCCCACCCTCTACTTCTTCAACTGCCATACCAGTTGGGTCTATATAACTTAACGGATTGTTTAAAACATAGTTATAAGGCGAATAATTGTGATACATTTCCGCAAATGGGTCAATAACACCCCAACGTCCAATGTCAGGCATGTATTGTCTAAATCCATAGTCGTAAACGTTAAGCCCCAGCTCGTCTTGGTACTCCTTCCCATTGTATTTATATTTATACTGCGGCTGCGCATTTACCGAGTTGTAGCCCGCTTGTTTAAGTCCGAACGGGTAGTAATGGTTGTCCTCCAATATTTCACTCGTCGCAATCTGACCGTCCTGGTTGGTATCCTGGTAGCTCAAACGGATATTACCCAAATGGTCGGTATAATTGAAAACATACATATAAGCGCTTCCTATTTTGTTGACATAACCTTCAGAATGCGAAAAGAACTTCAGGACATTATTCACATATTGGAAACCGCCAAAATATTTCGTCGTCGTCACCGCCGAGCCTATTGTAACGATTTTTTCAATTTTCTGTCCGCTTGCATCGTAAAGGTATTCAATATTCCCGTTTGTTCCAAAGGTTATCAAAACGGGCAGGTTCAAATGGTTGTATGTAATTTGGGTAATGCCCTTGTTATCGTCCCGTTTCATATTTCCGTTGAGATCGTATGCGTAATCGTCTGTTGTATCGTTGAATCCGTTGCTGTCGTCCTTGAATCCGCTCGACAGGTTGCTTGTGTCGGTAACCTTCATGAGCCTGTTGCCGCTGTTCGGGTCGTAGGAATAAGTAAGGTTGTCGATGCCGATAACAGGAAAAGCCGTATCCGAATCACCATTACGTGTCAAGGTCATGATGTTCCCGTTCCTGTCGTAGGTAACCGATTCATTGTAAGAATTGATATTGCCCGGCGTATCCGGTCTTTCGTATACTGCGTCGCGAAGCCTGCTTAAATCGTCATACAGGTAGCTGTATTTGCGCAGATTGTTTCCATTAACCGAACGCCAGTAGGTTTCAGAAATATTGCCGTTAAACAATTCCTGTCCGGTAAAATTATTCGTCGACGTTTCTACGGTATTGTAATTGATCTTGAAAGCAAAAAGGTCGTTGTCCTGCGTATTAAGTACTGCATTGTTAGTCGGGTCGTTGTTGATCCCGGTAAGCCAGCCTTTGACGTTGTACTGATAATCGACTTTCTGCAACGGAAACGCCGCAGTATTGCCGACCTTTTTCAAAACAAGCTTGCCTAAATCATCATATGTATTGTCGGCGATAAGCTGCACGTTGCCGCCATTGATTTGCTGCGTATGCATCGCCAGCTGGTCTTTTTTGGTGTATGTGAAAATGTCTTTCACGGTAATGACAGGATCGCTGTTAATTCTTTTGTGCTGTGTGGATGTGTACTCTGTTTTTCCGATGAAATCAAACTTGCTGTCTATCTGGTTAGAACCTCCGGGACTGTTCTCGTGGTTCCTGTTAAAAATCCTGATAGGTCTTGCCTTTTCATCATAAAGCATATAATTGGCATTATTCCGAAATGCCGAAGTGGTTTTAGTACAGCGCAGCCAAACGCCGGTGGTCAATCCTATCGGCTTAACAGTGGCATTGTAATAAACCGGCTGTCCTTCTACTGATGTCACAATCGAAGTCGGCGCGTGCGGGAACTCATAATTATCGTAATAATTGACCGACAACACATGGTATCCCGATATCGGATAAACCGCACTGGTATACCTAAAATTCACGCCGCCGACAGTAGTATCCGGCGCACCGGTCGCCAATTTTGTTTCATTGACTGTCGCCGTGTAATTATTTTGCATGTTCTTGCGGATCGTACTTGATATGAGCGGCGTAGGTGATGAGATCCAGCCATGGAGCACCACGCGTTTAAACGCATCATATTTGGTGATACTCCAACCATATTGTGTCAAATCGCTGAACGGAGGAAACACCGGCCCGACTGCAACTATCCTGTCGAGTTTATCATAAATGGTGTATTCCCATTGTTTTCCTGGTAATTTCTTCTCAATGAGCCGGTTGCGGTAATCGTACCGGTATTGGTAGCATAATTCGGATAGTTGGGCGACGACATTGGTCACCATTGGCGGAACCACAAAACTCAGGTTCCCAAATTGGTCGTAAACATAGTAGGTGTCATGCTGTGTTTGAGCCGATCCATTCCCAACGATGCCATAGGTGCGCCTTAAAACCACTTTACCTTCCCTGTTTTTAAATTCGACAATTGAGCCGTCGGTTTCCGATAGGCTGGTATTGTTCTCGTCATATGTAATTGATTTGACCAATTCGCCCGCAGGATAGTTAATTGTTTGCGACAAGGTCGGCACATAAACCTCGTCAGCGCTGAACGTAGCGTTGGACTGGTACAGTTTTACCGCATCGGCAGTCGTATTGAGCTGATAGTCGTATTTGATTTCGTGTCCGCTGCCCATAGCCCAGTCCGTCCCGGGAGAAGATTGTTTGATAACCCTGGCCAGAGGCGAATCCTCATATGATTTTTGATTGAATGCGACCGAAGTCCCATAATTAGATTGGTATTGCGCGATGGTTCCCGATTCCAAACTGTTTTCATTGATGTAAGCGAGCGTATTCTGCGAAGAAACAAACGGCAGAAATTCCTTAAGCGGTCGGCCTAAGGCATCATAAGTGGTGAGCGCGGCAATGTCTTTGTCATTCAGGGATTGCTTGCTTCCGATGATCTGTATCGGCCGGCCGATCCCGTCATAGTAAGTGATGTTGGTGGAAATGTCCTTTGGGTCGGTGATTAGTTGCAAATCGGTTACCGGAATCTTGGGTTTCATCGTCAGGATATAATTGTCGCCGTTGAATCCGTTCGAGCTCGAATTCGGAACGATGCAGCCCGAAATCGAGCCGTTAACTCCTGGACACAAATCCAAGTGATTGGCTACGTAACCTGTTGGCTGGGTACACGCTAAGATGGTTGGGCTGTTTTCACCGTAACCGTCGGCATCGGCATCGGCATACCATGTCAATCCTGAAGTAATTGTATTGTTGGCATCATCGCAATCCAGATGGTTCGACGAGCTGTTCGCCGGCTGGGTGCATTGGGTTCCCGCAACGGTTGTACTTCCAAAACCATCACCATCGGCATCTACATACCATGTGGGCCCTACGGTAATTGTAATGTTGCTGTCATTGCAGTCGAGGTTGTTGGAAGAACTGTTAGCGGGTTGGGTGCATTGGGTTCCTGCAACGGCCGTACTTCCGTAGCCGTCGCCGTCAGCATCCACGTACCAAATGAATGAGTTAATGGTGTTGTTGGTATCGTCACAATCGAGGTTGTTGGGCGAACTACCCGCGGGTTGGGTGCATTGGGTTGCCGCGATGGTCGTGCTTCCGTAACCATCCACGTCGGCATCCACATACCAAGTAGCTGCCAAGGTAATCGTATTGTTGGCGTCGTTGCAGTCGAGATTGTTTGGCGAAGTGTTTGCAGGTTGCGTGCATTGGGCTGCCACAACGGTCGTAGTTCCGTACCCGTCGCCGTCGGCATCTACATACCAGACTGAACCAGGATTGATTGTTTCATCATGATCATTACAATCTCCGGCAGTTGTCGTCCAGAGTGGTGTGGGCTGCCCGCATTGGGTAATGGAATGCATTGGGTTTCCGAAGCCATCTTGATCGACGTCGAGATACCATACAATGAGATTGATATTGTAATCCATATCATCACAATCGTCGTGGTTGAGCACCCAGCCCGGTGGCTGTGCATCGATGATCCAATAATGGGAAATGGCTTCATTTCCATAACCATCTCCATCGTCATCAAACCAATACATGGTGTAGTCATCTCCGGGACTGGCGGTAGTATTTTTCTGTGCATACAGGTTTGTTAAACCAAACACCAAACAAAGTAGAATATATTTGAATCTCATCTTATTGATTTTTATAGTGATACTGATTCTCACTCAGGATATTCCCATTTTTGTCTTTGACCCATTTCAATCGGCCAAAGTCATCGTATGTATATCTTTCAAGCTCTCCTTTTGGGTCTGTTATGGTACTAATTCCAATCAAAGGGATATAGCTGTAAGTAGTGACCATTGCGCTTCCTAACGAAGGATCACTGCGCAACGCATTGAGTGAAGTAATCACCGCAGCTTCGTTGCTTCCTGCAGAACTGGTTTGTATTGCAGTTATTAAGCCGGTCGGAATGCTGCTGTACGCCATATTTTCGAGCTTTGCAACGGGTAGTGTTGCGCCATAACCCCAAATGATCGATACCGGTGCGCCATTTTCCAACGCGTATTCAATGATGTGTCCGTTAGTGTCGTACTTGAACGTGATTTTCTTTTCGGCGCTGCCTGAAGTCCCGATTTTATTGTAAACGAATTGTGGCAAAAGTATAGGTCTCAAAGGATCTGCTGAAACAAAAGGAAAATATTGCGTAGTTTGCTCCGAAAGCTGTTCGGTGTTCTTGAAAGTCTGAGTCTGCAAAGGCACACCCGTCATATATTTAGTAATTAGATCGCTCTGGTAGGGTTGCCCGTTCATCTCAACATCCATCGGATAAAAATATTTAGTCCTCACATATTCACCTGTTGCATTGTTAGTATTGCTTTTGGTTGATCGCAGGTGATGGTGATTGGGCAGGCTCGTGTATTCGTAATCGGTTATCGTATTTAGGTTTGTGCCGTTGACAAGGTCATAAATGATATGCTGTTTTTGTTTCAGGATGATTTGATTGCTGAAATGCACATAAGCGCACGCTTTCCGTATGTTTCTCACTCCATCGACCTCCGTAAACGGACCGTTAGTTACCACCTCGCCATAAGTTTCCGACGATAGGTGGAGTGCCCTGATTTTCATGGTCAATCGGGTCTGATCGGTATCGTAGGTGTTCCTGGTTTCTTCGACGAGTTGTTGCAGCGCATTGTACTTTTTCTCGAACAGCACATTGCCCCTTTCATTGGCGAGGCTGTTGAAAGGCATTTTCCTTATGATGGTATTTATCCAGCCTGTGCCGGCGTCGTCAAACACGCTCACGTACGCAGGCTGGTCGACAAAGCCGTTGTCCTGGTTGGAATAGGTAAATTCGGTAAAACTGCCGTCGGCCAATTTTTCGACGACAGTCGAGTAAGTCACATGGCTGCCGTTGGTATCGTTGGCCGGTGCCATTGAATTGCTGCTCATCTTCATAAACGAGAACACCGGTGATGACCCGGACTCGTAATAAACCGGACGTCCCGACATGATGCCGCTTGGAGTCATGTCATTATTCTTGTAATCCTTCACATAGAAATATTCCTTTACGATCGGAGTGCCGCTGTACAAAGGGTCTGTGGTTATCTTTTTGATCCTGAGCCCGCCTGCAATCTCATTGTTATTGACAGCCGAAATCAGACCGAAGGTAGTCGTATTGGCACCGGTTGAGACTTTTTCCATATATTTCGAGAAACGGTGTGGCTCGTATTCAAAACTGGTAAATCCGCCCGTCGGATACTCGATTTTGGTGAGCGTTTCAGCCTGCATGTAGCTTGGGTTGGGCTGGCGAGTCAGGTAATAACTCGCGCCATCTGTAGGAACGCCGTCATTATTGATGCCTGTGCCGTTGTTATAAAAGCCCCAATGATCACTTTTCTTTGAATTGTAAGCGGGCAGCGACTGCGAATTGTAAGTAAAGAAATGTCGTTTGATTACAGGGCTTGTTCCAAGTCCCGATTCCTCGATGCCAGTGAGGTGCAGCCTTTTCGTAGGATTTTCCATATAATTGAAATGCACTTTTCTGACGAGGTCGGTTGAATTTTTAAGTACCGTCATTTCATCGAGCTTGAACCAATGCTTGTTGGCCATATAATGCCCCTGCAGGTTATTGCCTGGCTCATAGTCTGCGTTTAAGGTATAAGCGCTGAACGGAGAAGTGACGCCGGTCGTAAAATTGAATTCAAGGTCATCGGCAATTGATTTTATAAAGCTAATCTTTGTATTCTCGGTCGTAATGCTTTCCAGATAAGTCACATATGACCTCGAAAGGATTTTGTAATCTGCGCTTCCGCTCGAAGAGCTATTCGAACCCCATATGTAACCCATGGCCGATGTATTGATCGATTGCGTAAAGACCGCCCTGTTGGTAGCCTGGTTCGTAGGATATTCAAAGCTGTCGCCTTCAAGCGCATTGTAGGTGAGTACGATTTCCTTGTTATTGGGCAGGATAATCTTGGTCAGATACCAGGTCTTGGCCATGAAGCGGTTGTTGTTAGGGTCGGAAGTCCCGTGTGTGGTCGAGGCGTTGAATTCGATCGAATTCGGCGTCTTCCCGAAAATATATTGCGTACCGTCATCGGTGGTGAGCGTAAAGCCGTAAATGATGCGCTTTAGCGTGTAAGGACGATCGGAATGGGGATTGGTAGGGTAACCGATATCTTCAATTATAAAATTGTCCTTGAGTTCACTCTCGATCTTAAGGTCGATCTTTTGGTTCGCCTCGACGACCCATTCTCCTTCATGGTTTTTATAAAAACTTCCCGATATACCGTTAAAGTTGAACGAAAACTCGTCAGGTGAAGGATACGCGCAGGCGGGAATGCCCAAACAATCAAAGAAATTAGACATTGTCACAGGCGAGCTCCAGGAATTGGTGTTGAGTTGATCGTAATGCGTATAATAAGAAACTATTGAATGGTCAGACGCGTAAGGGTCTAGCATTTCATCGGGATTGCCGATCATATTACGAGTAATGGCGCCGCCCGCGCTCAAGTTCCAGCCGAGCCCCACCCAACCCGGACGTTGCTCAGGTTTGACGCTGGCCAAATGATAAGAGAGGGTAATGGGCATTTCGAAATTATCGACCTTAACGGTGTAGAGGCTGATGTTCACATTGGGCATCCCGTTGAAAAGGGTCACGGGAATATCTCCATAAGTACCAAGCGAAGCCGCATTAGGGCTTGGCGCGAAGACAGTCGGCAAATAGTCGCCGGGTTTGGTTATGACCTGGGCATAAGTCAGGTTAATCATGCTACTTAGGATCAACGAAGCTACAATTGAAATTCTTTTCATGATAAAATTACTTACTGGTTTTAATTACCTTCACGCCGTCACTCTGTACGTTGGTCTTAATATTCACGATATAAACCCCCTCCGGGTACCCACCCAGATCCACCGGCACTGTCCGTCCGCTAATCTCAAACTGTTTCAGGACATGCCCGCTCAAATCCACCACCGTCGCCGTCCCGCTCTCATACTCATAATTCACGATCACATTGGTAAACCCGCTCGTCGGGTTCGGCATCGCCTCCAGGCTCTTCTCT
>NZ_DATHGC010000256.1:0-16432 GCF_035317785.1 Pedobacter sp.
GCTACTAAAATGACTGAGCCGTAGTCGCGCCATGCTGGTCCGGCGATATCAGCGGTTGGCAAAACCTTTAGCTGGCGTTCAATCTCTTTCAGGGTCTCCAGGGCCAGCGTTTCGGAACTAGTGATCAGCGCTGCTGGCGACGTGGGCCCGTGTTCTGCCTGCCCCAGCAAATCACAAGCTACCATCTCCGCATCAGCGGTCTCATCCGCAATGACCAGTATTTCTGTCGGCCGGGCAAAGAGATCAATTCCTACACGCCCGTACAGTTGCCGCTTGGCTTCGGCGACATATGCATTTCCCGGCCCCACGACCATGTCTGTTGCCGCAATGGTGTCTGTGCCAATGGCCATCGCACAAACCGCCTGGACCCCGCCAAGGATATAAATCTCATCGGCCCCGGCAAAGTGCATGGCGCATACGGTTGCTTCGGGTATCTTCCCGTTTATAGGGGGCGTACAGGCAATCACGCGTTTGACTCCGGCAACTTTAGCGGTAAGGATGCTCATGTGTGCTGAGGCTACCATCGGATAACGCCCGCCCGGGATGTAACAGCCTACACTGTTGACAGGAATATTTTTATGCCCAAGAAATACTCCTGGTAGTGTCTCAATTTCAATATCTTTTACAGACCCTCTTTGCTGCTCCGCAAAAAACCTGATCTGCTTTTGGGCGAATAGAATGTCGTCTTTTACCTGCTGCGAAGTGCCGTCTACGATTTGCCGTATCTGCGCATCGGACAACCTGAAGCTGGCCGGTGTCCAGCGGTCAAACTCTTCAGCATATTTCCTTACTGCAGCATCTCCATGATCTGTGATCTCCTTAATGATCCGCTCTACTGTTTCTCTGACCCTTTGATCATCGCCTTTTTTATCGGCTTCGCTTTTCCCTTTTTTTATAAATCTTGCCATGTAGATCCTGTTATTTTTGTGGTGCTTTCATCATATTCTCTACTACTGCTTTTCCGGTAGTTTTTAGCGCCGTATTTTTTGTAATGTCCCAGAAGCTTTGCTGCTGCTGGATCTGCACCTGGCTGGTTACGATCCAGCTTTGGATCCATCCGGTGAGGGTGCACCATGCACCCCAGCCGGCATCTGAATTTGATGCCCAGTAATCCCATTTTCCGTAATCAAATGCACGGAACCAGGCACCGTCAAGGTCTTTATGCTTCTCGCTTCGCACCTGTATCCGGACCAGAAAATCAGCCAGCCGGTCTGTCGCATTACTGTATTTTTTATCTCCGGTGACCTTTGCTGCTTCATGCAGGCTAAAGAGCGCAAAATTGTTGGTGTAGAGCATGCATGATATTTCCTGGCCGTTCATGGTAATTAAAGACCCCTCGTCCGAACCATAATCACTGTTGTTTTTCAGCTCCTTAAACATACCCTTGCCTTTTCCCAGTTCTTCTCTTATCGCACCACAATCCACCTGGTTCTTCAGCATATCATTGGCAACAAGGTCGAGCCAGCGACGGTGTTCCTCCGTGTTTTCAAGCCGCAGCAACCAGGCAAGCGGCAATATCATTCTCGCACGCTGGGTTTGCAGGCTGCTTCCCCATTTCCACTTTTCCGGATAATTAGCCATGGTAATGCGGATGGCTTCTTTCGTTTTAGACAATAAGGGTTCATAACCTGTTTTATCATAAAGCCATAAGTACAATGCCCACATCCAGGATTCAAAATGCGGTGATGGATGTATCACGCTCCGGTTATAATAATAGGGCCATCCATTGCGAATGATATCTGCTTCTTCCAGCCGTTCACCACGAAAACCTTCTTTGCCTGTTGTCCTGAAATTTGCCATGATGGCTTCTGCAAGCTCTTTATCCCATTTGGAATTTTTGAGATAGGCGGTGGCAGCTATTGCCCCCAGTATAGCACGTGAATTGTCATCGCCGTAAAAGGTACCTGCATTGGTAGTAGCCCAGCCGATGAGGCCGTATGCCGGGCTGTTTGGATCATTTTTTGGTCCTGCACGCAGGTTTGATGTATGAAACATGTAATCGATCAGCCTGGCCGACCTTGCCTTAAAATCTTCGTTATTGAGCAGCGCGCCCGCAGCAGCCAGCGCCATACTTGCCTCTCCCTGCACGTCGGCCCGCATCCAGTACCGGTACTGCTGGCTGCCGTCATAGTAAATGGTTGAAGTATGGCCTTCCAGTATACCCAAACTGCCATCGCCATTTGGTTTGCTCTGGCTTACCGGCGGGCCAACTGGTTTCAATCCGTCGGAACCGTATTTTAACCAGTGTGCCTTCCATTCGGGGTGCACATAGAACCTTCCCTTGGAAAACCACTCTACGCCCGCTTTAATGCTGTTGAGCCTGGCCGTTTCAGGCAGAGGTTCATTTGGTCCAAAAGCTGGTCTTACATCGCCTTCCCAGTTTTTCAGGTGGATATTTTTGGCACCTGTTACCTGTACTACGATGTAACTGAGCACCTGTCTCACTGATTTTTCAGGACCATAACGACCGGTTTTAAAATTACTGAGTGCAGTTGTGCTGATCAGCACGTTGTCTTTCCTAAAAAATAAGGGATAAGTAGTGGTACTGTCAAGGCCCAGTTCGGCTTTATCTACACCGACAACCTTTGCCAGCACAATTAAGGGGCTATCAACTTTTACAGGCAAGATATGACAGTTGTGGATGCCAAGGAGCGCTAGTCTGGGCAGGCTGCTCCCAAAAATATCAGTTGTGACCACACCACGTTCCAGGTGGGTTTCAAGTGGTTTGCTGCTTAGATCCAGGTTGGGGTAAGCTGCAGGATATTCGATATATACTTTCAATTTTTTAGTACTGAGCTGCTTAAGACTTGTCAGGCTTATAGAATTTTGGGAATCTGCTTCCGGATAAGTTTTCCCGAGCAGCAGCAAGCCCGCATTTGACGGCGCTGCCTTTATGGCCGCAGCGGGAGTAGGATAAGTTTTAAGAACAAAACCATTGTTTTTAAGGTAGATGTACAGGTCATTTTTAATACTGCCGTAATAGTACAGCGTTTTATTTTGTGCGGACACGTTAACCGATAAGGCCGTCAGAAACAGCATCATCAGAATTAAAGCTTTGATATTTTTCATCGTTTTCATTCAATTAGGTTTTGCCAGATCAGTTCCAATCAATCTCATTGTTTCGTTTAAGATACGTCTTTCAGCAACACGCTCGACATAGGACCACCTGCCCGGCCCGGTCTCATAGCCACCTTCCTCAAAAGCGGTTTCTGTTGGCACATATCCGATGCTGTTTTCTGAAAATCCTACAATCATTGCCTGTTCTGTACCGGCATTTCTTTCTATTTCCAGCGCGGTTTCTACAAAGATTTCTCCGGGCAAAAAAACAATAGGCAGGTCTCCAAACGTCAATATATTGATTCTCGCCAATGCGTCTGATGGATTGGTTATACCTGAACCCGGCCTTATTGAAAGCTGAATTTCCCTCTGCTGAAATGTGAATGAACTTACATTCAATTCAGCATATCGTTGTTCTTCTACAATTTCAGCCATGGCAAGCCCATGTTTTTTCGATGACTCCGGACCCATCGATACCGTTGGCGGATTGGTATCGCCGGCTGCACCGTTAAGAAACAGACTTATGCCATTCAGACCGGTTTCATCCAGCGCATTGCACAACTCTCCGGGAAATTCAGCCGATACATGCGGCATGCACATTTCATGTACGGGATGGCAAATGGCTTGTACCAAAGTGGCAATGACCACGCCCTGGTCGCTCGTAAATTTAAGGCTCTTCACCCTCCTGTCTACCGGCTCACGCTCCATAAGGTCCTCGCGAATAGGCTGGATGCTATCAGACATGATGATCCCGTCAGGTGTTTTAATGCGGCGTTGTAAGGAAAAACCATCCAGCACCTCAGAAGCTATGGAAACACTGCAGGGAACAGCCGCATTCAAAGCCTGCTCGATGGCCAGTTTCAGCTTTCGCTGTACGTCTTTCAGCCAATTCTTAAATGCATCGGTCAAATACAGGTCTGTTATGGCTCCTGATTCGGGTGCATTATGTGTATGCGTGCAGCAAAGTATGATTTTACCGGCTTTAACGGACCCGGCAATACCCTCTTTAAATGCATTCCAGCCACCAACCGAAGTATCACTGAGTGCGAGCAGATCAAGCGCCGCTATGGCAACAACCTCAGCACCGGATTTTAGCACCAGTACTCTGGCCTTGAGAGGCGTTCTCATGGATTCAAATGGTTTATATTCACCTCTCACCGATGAAGTAAGCAAACCTACTTCAAAGGGTGGTGTAATGTCTGTAACGGAAGCACCGGCTAATAATATTTGGCTCATTTGTGTGTTTTTTGATTTAATTTTTTTTCTTCACCCAGTTAAGTGACTGCTGCCAGAAGGCATCGTAACTGTCCCACAGTTCGAAATTAATACCCCAGTGTGGTGCCGGATCGGACATATAGGTCAGTACCCTGCCCTTTCCGTACTCGCCCACAACGACCAGTGGATGACCGGTTTCTTTTACACGGACCAATACCCGGCCTTCCGGTTTTGCGGCGACTTCATTGTACCCGAATATCGGCGGAAATTTATCCCATGCCAGTCCCTTTACTGCCGGATGCTCCGGTTCCAGGACCTCGGCAGTAAAGCCAGCTGATGATTCAACCAGGTCTTCGGTAGCCATACACTGGACCGGAAGTGCGTTTGAGAATGAACTCCGCCCCCAGCCTGATTTGCCTAAAGCGCCGCTAAATGACAACCAGCCTCCGAGCATCATCAGGCCGCCGCCATCTTCTATCCAGGTTTTAATAGAGGTCAGCCGGTCTGGAAAGGTGACTACTGTATCTTTACGCTGCGCACGGTCAAAAAAGCTTGGGAAAAGATGGAAGCATTTGGCTTCAACATCGCTGATGATGAGCCCCTTTGACTGATCTAAAATTTCTTCAAGCCGGCCAGGCTGCATTCTGTACAGCTCCCAGTTGGCCATACTGGTCACATCAACCAGCGGATCGATCGCCTGCACCAGGCGTTTCCCATAAAAATGCAGATCGGCATCTTTTGTCTCTGTACCGAATGGCGTTTCAATAAATAAAGGACCCACACTGAAAACCCAGTCACCCAGGTAAAGGACATGTTCGCGGTCAGAATTGATTTCTTTTTTCATTTGTTTCATCTAATAAAATTTATGCGTGTTTTTAAAGGTTTGATTTCTTGATTGAAATGACATGACCTGGTGTTTCTTTTGCATCCGGCTCATCATCAAGCCTGATCTCCAGAAATATGAGGTAGTGTTGTGCCATTTTCCAGAATATAATGAAGAGTACAATGGCAATTGTCAATACAGCAGCACTTGCCAGGTAGCGTGCAAACCAGGCATGTGTGAACCCAAGAATAAACAAGGCAACAGCAACCGCCCCCAATACAGCGATCAGCAAACCTGCAAGGATTGGCCTGACAGATGCTTTGGTACTGGTGCTGCCCAGTTTGCGAAAGGGTCCCCAAAACCCCAGGGGACGTGCCCTGAGGTAAAAGTCTTTGAGCAGCTGCTCCGGATCTGGTTTGGTCACCAGTGCGACAACAACCCAAAGCAAAGTGGTAATCCCCATGACCAGCAAGGTTTGCCAGTACCAGGGAATGATCAGCGCGGAAGCGCCAGATACTCCAGCCAAAACCAGCAATTTCGGTCCGACTACAACCAGGCAGAAAATGGCTGCTCCTCCAAAGGAAGCTGCTACCCTTGCCGGGCCATTGAAACGCCACCACCACCATTGCGCCCAGTTAGCTGGTAGTTCTGCAGCACTTAAAGAGAGCATAAATATGGCCACATCGGTGATAATAAGGACATTAAAGACTACAGCCACAGACAGGGCGAGTATAATGACCATGCCCAGTTTTCCCATATGGAGATAGTGTCCTTCTTTTGCATCGGGAACGAACCAGCGCTTATAGATATCACTGACCAATACCTGGCTGCCAAAATTGAGGTTATCGCCAACAGTTGACATGGTGGCGGCAAGCATGGCCGCGATCATTAAACCCATTGCGCCTGCAGGCAGCAATGCTTTCATTAACTTTCCGTAAACCAGTTCGCGGTCAGCACCAGCTTCCCGAAGTTCAGGCCACATGACCGCCGCGCTTATACTGGGAAGTGTAACCAGTAACAATAAAATAAACATGGATATCGCCGCGACGACATACATGGTTAATGCTTCCGCGGGTGTGCGCGTTGAAAGGATACGCTGACCTTCCATTGCGCCACCCATAGGGGCAGCATCGCCGCCATAGCCGATACTTTGTCCGAAAAGCCATCCGAAAGCCGCAGCCAGGGGAAATATGGCGTGTTTTTCGGGTGGCACTGAACCTAAGATCTCGGTACTTACCGGACCGAATTTGCCGGTAATGGCCTCAACCATGGCTGTTGCTCCGCCAAAGTGCTTCAACGTGAGATAAGCAAGCATCAGCGTTCCGGCAAAAAAGATGATCATCTGTATAAAATTCGAGATCACTACGCCTTTATATCCCGAAGAAAATACGAAGAGCAGAGATATTGGAACAACCAGGAAAAGCGTCTGTATTTTGCTGAGGTCGAATGCCGGGCCCATGATTTTACAGGCAGCTAGGAGTGTGATCCCCGTCCATGCGGGCATCGCAATCAGTGAAGTCCGGATGGCAATCCATAGCCTCATGGCCGCTGCAGAACGTTTTGGGAATCTCAGATCATAAAATTCAAGAGAAGTGAACAGATTGAGCTTTCTCCAAAAGAAAGCAAACAGTACCCCCCCTAAAAATAAAGCCAGTCCAAAGCGGCTTAAATACCACCAGCAGATAAATCCGCCAGTAGCAACGGCCAATCCGCCATACCCGGTCGCCGCATCAGGGCTCACCAAGGCAGAGGTATAGGAAATGCCGTTCAGCCAGCCGGGAATCTTTCTCCCGCCAAGAAAAAAATTGTCCATGCTTTTATTGGCAAAACGGCGGTGCCAGAATCCAATACCCAGCATGAGTAAAATGTATACCGCAACAATCCAAATGTCTAATTGAGCCCAAATCATAATTTCATTTTTATCTACTTAAAAATAAAGCATCTTGCTTGTATCTGTGCATGCTGATTTACCAGTTCAGATTTTGCACCAGTTTAGGATTCTTATTGATCTCAACCTGGGGAATAGGCCACAAATAATGTTTGCTGGGATCGAAGACCCTCTTCTCTAATGGAGTTCTTTTATAGAATGCATCACTTGACATATTGTATCCTGTTGCCTGCACATCCAAACCATAAATGATTGCATTATCTGTAACTTCAGCAATTTTCCATCGGCGGGTATCAAAGAAACGATGCGTCTCAAATGCCAGCTCAATTCTGCGTTCATGCCTGATCCTTTCCCTCATCTGGTCTTTTGACAATCCTGCAGGCAAATTTGGCATTCCTGCCCTGGTCCTGATCAGGTTTACATAGGTATAA
Organism: Pedobacter sp.; assembly: GCF_035317785.1. Taxonomy (GTDB): domain Bacteria; phylum Bacteroidota; class Bacteroidia; order Sphingobacteriales; family Sphingobacteriaceae; genus Pedobacter. The sequence continues at coordinate 7,415 of NZ_DATHGC010000256.1, forward strand.
ACATCTCCTACAGGCCCCTGGGCCTCATTCAATGCCTCAGCATAATTCAGGTATTGCTCTCCCAAGCGGAAGAATATCCAGCTTCTCTGGGGAACAACTCTTGGGGTCCGGCTAAAATCCGGATGGCCGATCTTTTTCAATAAATACCCGGTTTCAGCATAGTGCCCGTTGGCAAGCCTGCCATCAAACCCACCCCTCCAAAATTGTATAGGAGTGCTCCTTGGGTTGGTCGTGCGGGTCCATTTGTATTTTTGTCCGGTGAAGATAATACTTGCATAAAAACGGGGATCACGGTTAACATACATGCCACGGGTGCCAGCTACATAATTACTGGTTGCTGTTGCGGTCTGACCGTCATCCGCATATGTAACGGCATCGGGATTAAGGATAGGCGTATTGTCGGCGTTATAACCCAGGACAGGCTGCACACCCTCTTTTGTCTCATAGGCATCTACGAGGTTTTGTGTGGGGCTGATCAGACCGAAGTCAGCGTCAACAAATCCGCGTGGTTCGGCATAACCATCATCCACGCCCCCGCCTATTATGGCGAATAAAACTTCTTCATTAAAGTTTTTCCAGAATAACTCCTGATAATTCAGTGAGGGATCTGGATTGTTGTTATAAAGTTTGTATCCTGCTGTCAGCGACTGGTCAATACAGGCTTTGGCTGCAGTTGCTGCTGTCTGCCATCTGCTGGCATCTGCATCAGGAAATAATCTTACCCCATCACTTGTAAAATTCGAATAGGTTGGATTGCCGTTCCACAACGGACTGGCCATATACAACAGTGCCCTGGCCTTTAACGCTAAGGCTGTAGCTTTTGACGGCCTTCCCTGGTCTGCCGGATCGGCGACCCTGGGCAGCAATCCTGTTGCAGCTTTATCGCATTCGGCCACTATAAAATCCACACATTTATCAATGGGCTGGCGCCTGAATTTAAGATAGTCCTCATCTAAGCCGACAGTCTTGTCCATAATTGGAACAGGGCCATAAACCCTCATCAATAAAAAGTGATAAAACGCCCTGAGAAAAGTGGCTTCAGCTTTCCATTGGTTTATCCGTTCCTGCGATGCAAATTCGCTTGGAACAAGTTTACTAACGTTTTCCAGAAATACGTTGGCCTTCCTTATCCCGGTATAAAGATCCGTCCATAGACCAGCACCCTCGCTTGAGCTGTTCCAGTTGCCGGCATTCCAGTTATTGGACTGGCTGGCCTCATAGCTCATCTCCATATCATCCGATATACCATTGTAAGGATTTGGGGCCGGGGGATCTACCATAGCACCTTCCTTAGGCATATGAGAATAAACATTGTTTAAATAGCCCCTGGTATGACCAGGGTCCTGGAATATCTGGTCAAGTGTTAAATCCCCGTCAGGAATCTTATCAAGGAAACCCTTTTTACATGAAGCAGTAAAAAGAATTACTGCCAGAAAAAATAAACTTATAATTGATTTCATGATGTTATATTTAGTAGTACATTAAAAATTAACTTCCAGCCCAAAATTGAAATTTCTTGAGACCGGATAAGTTCCTGTTCCAAAGTCAGATTCAGGGTCAATGGCTTTAATTTTATCCCAGGTTGCTAAATTGGTTCCCTGGGCAAATATTCTGATACTGGTCATGGATAATTTTCTGGCAACACCGGCCGGCAACGTATAACCTAACTCTGCATTTCTCAGGCGTAAATATTCGCCGTTCCGGAAAAACACAGTAGAGGTCTGGCTGTTATTTTGGCTCAATGCCCTGACTGCAGGGAATTTTGCGTTTGTATTGTCAGCCCCCGGGACCCATCTCTGATCATACACCATCTGCATTACATTATATTCCCCTTCATTGCTGCGAAACGGAAATGCGGTAAAGCCCTGGGTGAAAAAGAAATCTCTTCTGCCATTTCCCATAAAAAATACGGTCACATCAAAACCTTTATAGGCAACGGTACCGCCAAGCCCGAATACCATTTGAGGTTCTGAGCCATATTTGCCTATGAATACCCGATCCGAAACGTCTATTTTATTATCGCCATTCACATCTCTGTACTTTGTATCGCCGGGACCAACCGTACCAAAGGTCTGTACAGGGCTGCTGCTGATATCTGCCAGGTCTTTAAAAAAGCCTATGGCCTCGTAACCCAGGTTTGCACCTATAGGCTGGCCCCTGAAATCCTGCCATGGGTATTGCGGAGGTGGCTGATCATTCTCCGTTATTTTGTTTTTCGCGAACGTAAACGTTCCGTTAATTGAATAATACAGACCGCCTTTAGTCGTATTTCTAAACTGAAAGCTGCCGTCAATTCCTTTGTTTTCAGTTTCGCCGACATTGGCATAAGGAATAATAGAACTTGGATACCCTACATATGCAGGAACCACCTGACGCCTTAGAAGCTGTCCTTTTCTGCGCTCATGAAATAAATCTGCTGTAAGTGTAATCTTGCCGTTTAGCAGCTCAAGGTCCATACCCAGATCTGTTTTATAAGCTGTTTCCCAGGTAACGTTGGGATTGCCTATAAAATTTTCACTTCTTCCATTTTCGCTGATAACCTGCGGGAAACCAAAAGTATAGCCAGCAGCGCCAAGATTAAATGTTGACTGAAACAGAAACCTCTGCCCAATCTGGTCATTTCCTACTACACCATAATTACCACGTAATTTTAATGTACTCACCACATTCTTATTCCAGAAACGCTCATTCGACACAATCCAGGCTGCTCCTATAGAAGGAAACAATCCATATCTTCTCCCTTTAAGGAAATTTTCCGAGCCTGTATACCCTGCATTCGCTTCCAGCGAATACCTGGAATCGAAATTGTAAGTCAAACGGCCCACCGCATGCTGTCTTCTTTGTGGAAGATTGTCTATTGAACTGCCAGTGTTGACATTCGTATATTCCCTTCTGCTTCCCAAAATCGTTCCCGAAACATTATGCTTACCAAAGCTACGGCTATAATCAATCGAAAACTGACCGTACGCAGTCTTATAATTTTCGTTTTGAAGACTAAGCCCCAATGGGCTTGGCAATTGTACAGGAGTATATACCTTTGTAAAGGGATTATATCTGAAGGTGGCCGGGAATTCCCTGCGCACATTTTGAGTAATATCTACAACATCATAAGTAAGCAATCCACTTACCGACAGGCCCGGGGTTACAGATGCTAAATCCCATTTGGCACTCAAGTTACTGATCAGCGTAGTATAGTATTGCTTCGTATAGCCGGTTTTGGTAACCAGTGAATAAGGATTAATTCTCTGGTCGATATTAGGCCCTGCCGGGGCACTGCCGTCAGGAAGCGTTTTCGCGCTGGTAATCGGACTGTATAATTTTAATTGGGTAAAAATCGAATTCTTATCCGGACCAGGGAAATTGGCACCTTTTATAATTCCGGATAAACCCAGCGCAATTGTAAACTTCTTTGTTAAATTAACATCTATGTTTGATCTGAAATTATACTGCTTTATTGCGGCGTTAGTTTCGTATTTACTATCAGGGTCTTCCTTATACATGCCCTCCAGTAAACTATAACCCAGATTAATATAATACCTGACAGATTCCGAACCACCCGACACGCCTAAGTTGTTTGTTAGTTGTTTTGTGTTTTTTCTGAAGACTTCATCATACCAGTTTACATTTGGGTACGCGTACGGATCTGAACCGTTTTTAAACTGTTCAAGTTGTTCAGCAGTATACACCGGCTGTACAGATGGTAAGTTTGGATCAATACCGGCCATGGCTTTCATATTTAGTCTGTTCTCATTGATCAATGAAGCATATTCGTAACCGTCAATATTATCCTCTAACCTAAATGGCGTAACTATAGCTGCTTCTGTCCTGAAAGTGACTTTTGGCTTGCCAACAGTTCCTTTTTTGGTGGTGATCAAAACCACACCATTGGCACCCCTGCTGCCATAAACAGCTGTAGAGGTGGCATCTTTTAATACAGAAAAAGACTCTATTTCCTGTATGTTCATGTTAGTCCAGTAACCATTAAGTTCACGCTCCGCCCCATCAACGATAATTAAAGGTGCATTTGATCCGCTTTGTGAAACCAATCCGCGGATAAATATTTTGGCAGCATCGTAGCCCGGCTCTCCCGAAGTCTGACGGGTAACGACACCGGAAAGTCTGCCGGCAATGGCATTGGTTAAAGAAGGTGTGGAATATTTTTGAACCTCCTTAACGCTGACAGATGAAACAGCACCAACCATTGTAATTTTTTTTTGGGTACCAAAGCCTACAATCTGGACTTCGTTCAGTTTCTGATTTTCCTCATCAGACTCCAGCTTAATGGTCATAGTTCTATTACTTCCCACAAAAACCGTCCGACTTTTGTAACCAACAAAACTCACAGTAATTGAATCTTGTTCTGTTGGAATTTCCAGTATGAATTTGCCATTGATATCAGTGGTAGCGCCGTTTTTACTCCCTTTTAGCACAACAGTAGCACCGGGCAATGTTTGGTCTTTCTCATCCACAACTGTCCCATGAAGTACAAAAGATGCACTATTTATTATTGGACTATAAGTATTCCCGTTTTCATAAAAATTTGTTGCCGCCATCACGGATGCCGGCGCCGTGCAGCAAATGAAGAGCAACAGGAATGCGGGGCTCATGCAGGCCAGGGAAACCCGGTCAAAGTTTCCGTTTAGCAGCTTTCTGACGACAAAGTCAGGAAGCCTGAATTTTGTAAAAAAATGCATAGAATAATGGTTTTAAGGTTTAGGTTATATTAGTGGTTTTATTTTATTCAATCATTTCCCATAAGTCTCAATAATTCCCTTTCATTCCTCCTCTGTTTACTTTTATGAGTTACATCTATAATGCATACGTATTCAAATATTATTAAAAAAATGCACCTTTCCCTTGGCACCCTCCCGCTATTCATCAGACTCCCCTATTCACACCATCAACCGCTTCAATTATTGATTCCTTCCATTCTATAAATGGAAATGACGACATTTTCATCGTGTCATATACAATTTTTACCGATCCACCAATTTACTTCGGTGCGTTGATCTTGTAATAATGATTACGTATTCATATAGAACAAATTTAATTATATATTTTAAATAACCAAATAAATCTTACATTCAGCCGGATATTTTTAATTAAAACCTGGTGATTTTAAAATCTCAATAGATACTTTAATCACAAATATCTATACAACAATACATTATAAAGAAAACCAGCCAACAGAATGTTCCGGTTTAATTTGATTATGATACATGATATTTGAGTGATTTAGTAAAGAAAAATGGATTCAAAAGATTTGAATTCGCATTCACAAATATAAAAATCAAAAAAAACACCATTGATCCCGAAGGTAATAGTGCCCTTTTACTGTATGGAGGAACCATGAGAAGAACGGAGTACGTGTTTAAACCCTGTCCAAAGGCTTTCTGTTTTGATCGGTCGCAGACTTGTATTTGCTGGGCGACATACCGGTTATGGTTTTAAACTGTGCAGACAGGTGCGCGCTGCTGCTGTAACCCATTTTATAAGAGATCTCATTGAGGTTGAGCTCTCCGTATTCCAGCAGCTCCTTCACTTTTTCTATCTTCTGCTGGATGATGTAGCGCTCTATCGTGATCCCTTCCCCATCTGAAAACAACCTGCTCAGGTAAGTATATTCCCTGTTCAGTCTGTCTGCAATGATGTGCATCAGGCTCTGTTTGATCTCATTCAGATCTGAATAATGTACCAGATTGATCACTTCGTTTTTGACCTGCTCTATGAGCTGGTCTTTTTCTTTATCGATCAGCTCAAAGCCCAGTACTTGCAGCGCGGATCCAATATCCTGCAATTGTGCGGAATCGGGCTCCGGTTCCACTTCAACCTTCCCCAGTGAAATATCTTTTACTGAAAAACCGAAATTATTCAGCTGCTGGTCTACAATCATGATGCAGCGGTCGCAAACCATATTTTTTACATAAAGGATCATATTTTCTCTGCCTTATATCCTGCGGTATCCAGCATTGCTACTACTTCTTTAGGATTTACCGCTTCTTCTGTTTCTATACTCAGTACCTTGTCAGGATTGTCAATATCCACGCTCCATTTGTCGCTGATCTTGTCTAAATATGGTGTCACCGTAGCTATACAGCCACCGCATTTTATATTCGTTTTGAATTGAATTGTGTGCATATCTGTTTAAATTTAATAATTTATGAATTAAGTTTTGCTAATTTCAGACGCAGGCTATTGCTTACTACAGACACTGAGCTGAGTGCCATTGCCGCTCCTGCAATCATCGGGTTCAATAAAAACCCGTTGAACGGATATAATACTCCTGCCGCAATCGGTATACCAATCAAATTATAGACAAATGCCCAGAACAAATTTTGCCTGATGGCCTTCACCGTAAGCCTCGACAACTGCAGGGCTTTTGGCACCTGCTGGAGGTCAGAGGAGATCAGGGTGATCTTTGCCACATCAATGGCAATGTCTGATCCTTTACCCATAGCTATCGACACATCGGCCTGAGCAAGCGCCTGACTGTCGTTGATGCCGTCGCCCACCATAGCTACTACCTTTCCTGCCTGCTGAAGATTTTTGATGAATGCTGCTTTATCCGAAGGAAGCACTTCTGCCTGATAATGGTCTATGCACGCCTGCTTTGCTACAGCCGCCGCTGTCTGCTCATTATCTCCGGTCAGCATGTATACAGCAATCCCCAGTTTTTTAAATTCTGTCACCGCACGTGGTGATCCTTCTTTGACCTGGTCGGCAATAGCCACCACGGCCAGCACTTTGGTGTCATCGGCAAAGTAAATGACTGTTTGTGCCTGTTCCTGCAATATTTTAGCCTGTTCCAGCAATCCTTTAGCTTCATCCTGCAGTCCGCTGGTTATAAGCTGATTCTTAACTGCCTTATGGCTTCCTGCTATATATTTTTTACCGTTATAGATACCGCTCACCCCCATCCCGGTTAGACTTTCGAAATCCGTAATGTCAACCGGTTTTACGTTCTTCGCTTTCAATTCATTATAAATTGCCTCGGCCAGCGGGTGCTCAGAACTTTGCTCTAACGCGGCAAATATTTGTTCCGGCAGACCGTTTTCTTCGCTCAGGTCTTTGTACCAGTGAATGGCAGTAACAACTGGTTTTCCGGCAGTTATGGTTCCTGTTTTATCCAATACTATCGCATTTACCTTATAGCCCAGCTCGAGTGCTTCCGCATCTTTTATCAGGATCCCTGACTCGGCGCCCTTACCTATGCCCACCATGATGGCAGTTGGCGTAGCCAAACCCAGTGCACACGGGCAGGCGATGACCAGCACGGTAACCATAGCGAGCAATCCTTGTGTAAAGGCATGCTGGCCCCCAACCAGCATCCAGATGCCCAGCGTGATTACAGCAATAAACATAACCACCGGCACAAATATACCTGCGACTTTGTCAACCAGCTTTTGCACAGGGGCTTTCGAACCCTGGGCGTCCTGCACCATTTGAATGATCTGTGCCAGCATGGTTTCACTGCCTACCTTTTCCGCAGTAAAGCGGAAGCTGCCTTTTTGATTGATGGTACCTGCAAATACTTTGCTGCCTTGTTCTTTCAGTACCGCTACAGGTTCCCCGCTGAGCATGCTCTCATCTACGTAAGAGCTTCCTTCGTAAAGGGTGCCGTCTACCGGGATCTTCTCTCCTGACCTGACCAGGAGCTTATCTCCTTTCTGCACGTCGGCTACAGGAATCTCCTGCTCTCCTTTTTCAGTAATCAGCAGCACAGTTTTAGGCTGTAGACCAATAAGTTTCTTTATGGCACCTGAAGTATTTGATTTGGCGTTTTCCTCAAGCAGTTTGCCCAGCATGATGAACACGATGACCACCGCAGCGGCCTCAAAATAGACATGAGGATGCAGTCCCCTGCTGTGCCAGAACTCCGGATAAATCGTATTGAACACACTGAATATAAAGGCGATACCGGTGCTCAGGGCGACCAGCGTATCCATATTGGCTTTGCCATGTCCCGCCTGTTTCCAGGCATTGATGAAGAAACTCTTGCCAAAATAGAAGACCACGGGTGCAGTAAGCACAAGCATCATGTAGTTTACATTGGGCAGATCCATGAAAAACATGCCGGTTATCACTACAGGTATGGTTAATATGGCAGCGGCAATGGTTCTCTTTTTTAACGCTTTATAATGATAAGCCTGTGCTTCTTCCTGTTTTTCATTGCCTTTTTCCGTGTCCGTATCGGTGATCAGATCATATCCGATCGACTGTACCGCTTTTTGGAATTTAGCAGGGCTGGTCACTGCAGGGTCGTAGCTTACTTTTACTTTTTGGGTGGCATAGTTTACTTCGGCTTGCGCTACTCCTTCCTGCGCGGAGATCATAGATTCTACACTTACCGCACAGGCTGCACAGCTCATACCCAGTACGGGCAGCGATAAGGTATTTATATTTTTTACTTCGGCCATGCTGTTTTATATTTAACACTACAAATGTACGGCAGGCTTGTTCTTGGGCGCTTATATAATCCAGTTTTAAACTTATATAATTTGGATAAATGACCTTTTAATGATCTCTACTTTAGCCGCTCTAGTCCTATATTTGTGCCAGCAAACCATGACTAAAAAAAGATACTTCTTCCTCATCCTTATTCTGGGCTCTCTTACTGCTTTAAGTCCTTTTTCCATTGACATGTACCTGCCCGGGTTTAAAGCCATAGCGCAGGACCTGGGTACTACAGAAAGCAAAGTAGCCTGGTCGCTGTCCAGTTTTTTCATCGGCATATCCGGCGGGCAATTGCTTTATGGTCCTTTACTGGATCGTTTTGGCAGGAAAAAACCTTTGTATATCGGTCTGTTGGTCTATATCATATCTTCTATCCTCTGCGCTTTCGTGACTGATGTCGATACTTTTATTGGCCTCAGATTTATACAGGCCATCGGCAGCTGTGCTGCAGGTGTGGCCTCGATCACCATGGTCAGGGATTTGTTTCCTGTAGAAGACAACGCTAAAGTATTTGCCTTGCTGATGCTCGTTTTAGGTGCTTCACCTATGGTGGCGCCCACACTG
>NZ_DATHGC010000257.1:0-13231 GCF_035317785.1 Pedobacter sp.
TGAAATGATAAAAGGAGAGCCTTCGGAGGATGTACCGGCGGAGTTCCGGTTTGGTGCGCCCGCAATCCTTAGAGTTGCACATGAAAAGCTGGATCGGCGCTATGTATCTCTCCCCCAGAATCTTCACCATATATGGGGTCAGCCAGGAAGTGAGCAACCCGGCGTTCCGCTGTTGGAATCGCAGTTTGAGATGCTTTATGGATTAACTGGTAATCTGAATCCAGAGGGAACAAATATCGCAGAACTCGCTTCAAAGCTTGGGGAAATACCTGTTCCAGCTGCCAATAGCCTGTTTTGGAACCCTACAGTGGAACAGGTGGCAACGTTTTCAAAGGATTGGAACAGATACTTGCAGTTTTACCGCGCATGGAAATCGAGGATAGCGATACTCGAGCCATCGGGTGACAATGCTTTTGGTAACGCCAGGTTCACCCAAAACCTAAAGTATATGCCGCGCATTGGCTTCAGGATAAAGAATCTTCCGGTAAGTGAACTTGAAAAACTTAACGTACGTTTTAGTACAGCAACCGACGCAATATTGAAGGAAATAAGTGATTCCGCCAAGCGTCTGATCGAATTGAGAAGAACACCGGGGCCAGCGCAGAAAGATGAATATCAACAAAATGAAGCTTTGCGGCAACTCCTGGCTTCACACGCTGACACTGCCGACCTGGCCAGGGAGCTGTTGAGGTACGAAAGGATAGGTGCCAGCCTAAAATATCCGCTGTCTACTAAAGAAGATGCCGTTGTAGAATATGATGATATAAAACCTGAGGATCTGTCTGATCCGGAAATGCGCATGAAACTGGCTCATGATCCTGATGGCCTGGCAGGCGGTTTTCATTACGGATTTGAGTCAAAAGCGATTTACAAGGAATTTTGGCGTGAAACTTTTAAGGGAGGCTCTTCTTCCGCGGAATTGCAGGCACCGGCTTTCTCTTCTGTGGGAGCCTGGGGCAAACAAACTGCAAGATTTGCCGGTGACAAAACCGTTATTAAATCCACTACCGGAATGGGTCGCGCTCACTTCTATGCTGTTGAGCGAATAGGAAGAATCGGCGTATTATGGCATAAGGCGAAACACGTTATCGAATATGAACGGACGGTTGTCCCTTCTCCATATTTTTTGGAACAGCCTAAGTTACTGGGCCGTCCGGTCGTAAGAAAAGTAAGGGAGTATATTGAAATACTGGAGCCATTAAAAAGGTATCCTGATTTCGACGAACAGAGTGATGAAGCGCCAGGTTGTATTAAATCGTGTCAGTTTAAATCGGTCATTATACCGGTAAGGAGCGGTTGGGGAAGAGATGTTTCCTTAAAGATAGGTGGGGAAGTAAAGGAGTTTGGGTGGGAAATTCAATTGTGGCATCCCGATGCTGATCCAAAATTGTTTCCTAAACCGCAGGTCGTTTTTGAATTGATGCCACCAGCTGATTCAAACCTGGCTTCCTTGACTGTGAGTCTTTCTGAGCCGGAAAACCTGAGATTCTATACTGACACCAGGGCGCTTGTAGACATCGGTGGGAAGGAACCTATTGAGCTTACTGCAGATACGACAAAATGGCCCGCTGTAAAATACGTGGATTATACCGATCATCAGTTACCCAGAGAAAAGCACTTGTCGCCAGCACTAGATCCTTCATCAGGAAAAGGTATGGAACTGATCATGCCCGATGTGTTGGACGTGTCTCCTGGTTTTGAACGATATACTTTAAGGATAGACAGCAGTGAGCTGCCTGCAGGTGTGGCCAACAGGTATAATTCCAAGAGTGGCATATCTGGAAAACTGAAAGCGGTGATGATGATGAGAACACCGGTTGGAGCCAAACCCGCTCCAGGAAATGTGCTGACAGACCTGCTGGCGGATAGCCCCGGGTCTTTGATCAATGATATTTACAATGGTAAGTTCAGCGAAATAAAAGACATCAATACTGTCAAAGAAGAAATATCCAATTTTTTCGCTCAGCAAGTAAACGGGACTTCCCTATCGAAGAAAATAAAGGAGATGGGAAGTACTCCTGCCTATAATTTTGGCCTGTTTTTAGAGATCTATGAAAGCGGAGATCAAAAGTTAAAGAATCCAACCACAAAGTTTCTCTGGAAGCAAGCAGTAGAATCTGCATCAGGCTTACTGAACAGAACACGGGCCACTTATCTTGAACAGGCAAACATCTTTAGAAAGGAAGCCGCTGAATTAATCAAACAGGGAGGGAATTATAAAGATAACGTTCTTGTAGCTTTAAACAAATACAAAGAAAGACTCACACAGATACCTTTTGCCATTGATTATGGCATAGAATCCTTCAAAGAAATCCATACCAAACTCCAGTTCGCGGTCAGTAAATACGAATCTCGGCTTCGGGAACCGTTTGAGAAAGCAGATCAGGCAATAAAGAAGGAATTTGAAGATCTTAAAAAATTAATTGATGACTTGGGGTCAGATGTTGACGCAGCCAAAACAAGAGCCAAGAATATTACGAAATCAATATCGGATCAATCTGATAATGCGGTCAACAAACTCAAAGAAATAAAACTGCCTGGCGAATTGCAGTTATTGAATGATACGTTAATAAACGAAATCCAAAAAATTAAAGATCTTTCTGACAAATTAACAACGGAAATAGATCAGCAAACACAAATTGACACTTTAAGACTAAAATTAGAAGACTATACAACTCATTTCAATTCAACGGCTGACGCATATAAAGCAGATTTTAACGAACTGATAGACGCAATTGTTTCATTTGAAACAGCCCAGTATCAGGCAATAGATGCAGAACTTAAATCCATTCGTTCCAAAGTAGAGGCGGTGGAAGTCGAAATTAAGCTTCAGGTAGAGGTTTTCATTAAACGATTTGAGAACGAATGGAATAGCAACGTTGCCTTGACTAAGGAGAAAATCGAAGAAGTGATCTCCAGTGTCGACAAAGAATTATTTGGCGATACAAATCAGCCTCATGGTCAGATCACGAAACTGTTCGAAGGAATTTTGTATGACGACAACCTCCCCTCTCCCCTTGTGCCTGTTACTGTACACAAGATCCTGCTGGCAATTGACGAAAGGCTGGAAATCATCCGTAAGGAAATTAAGGACGTTTTGTTCGGAGATATTTTAGACAACGCAGCTAAATTCGAAAATTCCGCCGATGTAGAAAGATGGCTGCAATCATTTGATGCCTATACAGCATTAAATGACGCGCTTGGGGCAAACGCACCAACAAAAGAAATCCTTGAAAAGTCTACTGAACTGGCCAACCGTCTCAACCAGGAGTTCGGAAAACTTACTGGCCAAATATCTGAAAAGATCAGGCTTGCTGACCAGGCCTCGTCCTCTTTAGACGGGGTTATCAATAGTGGCAAACAGGTGCTTTTCAATTACCGGACCGTCTGGAATGAATTCACGGCTCCAGGCATGGGCTTGAACCGAAAAACGGTTTCCATGCTGGTAAATATAAATCCAAAAGAGATTCAGGAGCGATTGTCAATTACACCTTGTATATCAAGGGTTAAACAATTTGGCAATGACCTTGATGCGTTGGGACTTCGCCTGCCGGTGACCAACGTTTTTGAAGGCTTATTACCTCCCAAGCCGGAATGGGTTGAGAATATTGAGGATTATGGCAAATCCTTAATGAACAAATTTAATTTTTCGGATGTGCTGTCGGATATTGGTGCGATGCGTCTGGATAAGTTATTTCCAAACTTTAAGATGCCCAATGACTTGCGTGATAAAATAAAGGTCACGCAGGGTTTCGACAAACAAAATCTCTACGCCTGGGTGAATGCCGAGATCGACTTTCAGCTCGGGGCGCCGCAATCCATCCTCAACATCGGACCGATCAACGTAAAACTTAACAAAGGAAAATTTACAGCAAAGTTCCGAATGCAGATGGATAGGGAAGGCAACACGAAAAAAGAAAGTTCTGGTCTGCTGGCAGGCGACTGGGAAACCAACATTGCCAATACTCCAATCATGATTTTCAAGGATGCCAAAGCAATTTTTGAGAATGACAGGATGAGTTTTGACCTTGATCCATCGCGAATGGAAATGCCGGGCTTACTGAAAGTACTGACCGATGCCAGTAAGACGATTCCTCCACAGGGGGGAGCCGGAGAAAGTGACGAGGAATCTGGAGGTGAAGGCGGGGGATCTTTCAGTATGGGTTTACTGGAAGTAAAGGGAGAAGAAATAAATGCAGCGCTAACTGGCAGAAGTATTCCTATTGGCGTTCAGGCCAGATTGGATATTGGACCTATGAATGTTGGCGGAGGAACAACAGCAATGACAAATCTCTCTTTTGGAGGGCATTTTCTTCTTCAGTTCTGGGACACGCAGCTTCGAAAATTTGGTTTCATGACCGGTCTGGGCTTTTATCTTGGCAAACAGGAAGCACCGTTTAATTTCACCGCATTCATCTTGGGCGGCGGGGGCTATGTCAATTCTGCTATTGTTTTCAAACCTGAAGAGGGTCTGGCTGTAAATTTTGTGATGAGTGTACACGCCAGCGTTGGTTTTGCCATCACTTTAGGCTGGATGAATGGCAGTGTATTGATCTGCATGGGCTTCGAAGGTGAGTATAATAAACTCCCTTCCACTGAATCAAGGATATATATTACTATTTTCATACAGATTATTGGCCAGGTAGACATTCTTGGTTTGGTAAATGTTTATTTAGGATTAAGGTTGGCAGCCACCTATACCGGGGCACAACTGGTCGGAACTGGCAGGGTAAAACTTACCATCAAGGTCTGCTGGTGTCTTACTGTTTCCGTAAATAAAGATTATCAAAAAGTCTTTGCCGGTGACCAGGACAATAAAAGAGAAATTCAGGGAAAAAGCGCTATTCAAGTCGCTCAAAAAATATCAAACACGTTAAGCTAAGAGTATGTTACAGGTAATCATAGATCCGTCAATGCTGACAGGCACAAAATTAAAATCGAACTTTCCGGAAATTCCGGGAGACCCTGATTATATACCCTGGAATGTTGAAGTTACGCTAAATATAGCCGGAACAGCATGGGAGGTTGACACTCCTCTCCCTAATTTTCCCTCTAAAGAGGATTTCAAAACCTGTTTTTATCCATGGTGGTGGCAAGACCAGCAGCCGACTCACATCAGGATTCAGTGGCTTAAAAATTCAGATCTATTAATTGGGCTTCCCGAATTAGACATACCGATAGTCGACATTTCACCTGATAATTTTGAATTAGATAAGAACCTGATACAAAGTTATTATGAATCTATATTGGATAAGAAATTGATAAATGAGGATGCTATTCCTCTTAGTTTCAACGAACAGGACATTAAATTGAGCTTTACTGCGGTAACCAGGGATACAAGTCTTGTGCTTAGCATTGAAGGGGATAAGGATAATCTTGATGAAATTCCATTGCAAGCGGGGTATTCAGGTTTTCTGATGAACAGGATTTGCAAGTTTGGTCAAAAACTTTCCCCTTTAAATTATTTTAACAACATGGCGTTCTTCGCCACCCTGTCGGATGTTCCAAAACTACAGGAAGATCCGGACGCCTTCATTGCTTACCCTATCTGCAAAGATATTGCTGGTAAAAACAGGTGGAAAAATTCACAGGTCGGCGGCATGGTTAATCAGAAATATGTGATTACTTATGATTCTGTATTTCCCATGGAGCTTTTTTGCCCGATAACTCCTGTACCAAAACCCAGGCATCCGGCTGAGCAAAGCGCCCGGATGATCGAAATACGGGATGATGCGGGAGATTTCCTGGGTCATACCAATATCGAAGTAAACGATTCAGATGAACTTTTTAACAGGGAAGTTTTTCAGCAAAAACTTTTGCAAACGGTTAATCATGTCTTCGATATTCCAGGGCTATTCCAGCAGTACCTGCTGAGTAATCTTAGGTTATTAACCAAAATAGAGGATGCGTCCTGGTTCGACAATACAAATCAAATGTTGTTATCTTTATTGCGGGATCCTTACAGCCTGGGTCATTCTTCCAATAAAGTTACCACTGAAATTCTTTTGAATGGCATTGAGTTAACAAACAAAGACGAAGAGCATCCAGATCTTTCCAAAGGATTAATCAATCAGTTTATCAGCGAACTGAAGGAACAGCGCCTGGACATTGTCATTGGCAGAGAAAAGTTGATTGCTGACGTTATTGATCGCTGCAATAAAGTTGACTACAAGGCATGGCGCGAATTCTTTAAAAGCGAAGAACTACAACTAATTGAAACTCATCTTGAATTAATTGAAAATGGCCCTGGTTTAAAAGACGAAAAATCTATACTGGACTGGCTAAACTGCTGGGAAGAAATGGTATCAAATAACATTCCGGACATAAAGGAAAGCTATACTGATAAGGACTGGGAGCTTTACAATAAAAGAGTGTCAATGGTCAATGCTAAAAAGAGCTTATTTAAAATTCAGATCGCTGTAATTGTAAATGAGGCTATAGCAACGGCAATTTCTGAAAGAGTGCCTCCTCAGGATTATACTCCTGAAAAATTTGCAAAAGAAAACGAGTATATTCTCGAATCAGCAAAAAGTGTATTCAAGCAGACATCAGACAATTTTTTTGCATATTACAACCCGGGCAATCTATTTATTGAGGGAATTGTTAGATACCAGCTTTCCAACGACAACCAGGATGTGATAGCCAGACAGTTTAATGATTCCACTGCACCTGCGATAAGAACTAAACTTATCGGTTATTATTTGCTGCCATATGCAGACAAACGTGCCTATCCTAGTCAGGATAAGCTAATTCCCGAATTAACGACATTGCAATTAGAGAAATTTTCTACGGTAGGCGGCTTTAGCTGGCATCCATCTGTACCCATATTCGAAATACCACCGGCTAGTACTTTTTTAGATTTTATCCTGAGTATATATGGAGATGATGATCATGCGTACTCGAAGGCACTCGATCGGGAGATTGATTCCTTATTGAAGCGACCTACCGATGTTCCCCCAAAAGTACTGATCAAAGTTGACGATATGGAGTCGGGGGATGACTTGAGCGATGAAATTGCAGGCCACCTGCTACTGATAAAGCGCGAAAAAGACATTGGACAGAAAAATTATGATATGGTGGAATGGAAAGCGCTGAATTGGACCCGGATCAACATCAACAGCAAAGAAAAAGATCCCGTTCACTTTGACAACGACTACCTGCTACCAGCTTTCCTTCCTGCTTCAGACGCAGAAAATATAAGAAATACTTACTTATCACTGGACAATGAGCGCTTATCTTTGATTGCCGGAGGCGATTCTTTTAATGACGGGGACGACAATCCTGCTGACTATGATGCAGAACATACCTTTAGTTACTTGTTTGAGCAAGACATCGAAGGTGAAGAAGGCAGAAAAATTCCGCCGGCATACGCATTATGGTACGGATACAATTATTTGTTTGCCGGTTTCGTCGCCCTAAATAGCGGCGTATTGCCGCGTGTTCTCAGGGGTGAAAATGAACTCCAGAACAACTGGATCAAGCCTGTGATCGGAAACAACAAGATTGATAAGGCTAAACCTTATCAACATCTTAGAAGGGTTCCTTTTTCAAAAGTCTCCACAAGGATATCTCAAAATAATAGGAAGCAGCTAGTGGCTGTTCCTGCCGGCCTCAATCTTCTGGCAGCTGAATTGATCTCCGCACCTGGTCAACAGGACTATCACACAAGCAGAATATCGGCGGATAGAGGGAATGACCACCAAATTTATTTATTAAGCGATTATCAGGAAAAAATTGAGTTAGAATTGGGAAAACCACTAACTAATTTATGGAACTGGTACGCGTGGCTGGGTGATAAATTGGCAAACCACCAGAGTGGGTTGGATTTCCAGAATCAGGTATTTGCCGCAGATTACGCCAATCGGTGTAAACCTGCAAAAGATCGTATACCGATTGCGTTTTTACATGACCCAGCATTGGAGAACAGGTTTTATATAGCCGTAGAAGAGATCTTTCCCAGTGTTTCAGACGCTACGTCGGTAAATACTTATTTCATAATTAACCTGGAAGAAACCAAAACTGAAAAAGGAATCGTCAAAAATGTTAAAAACGAGCTGGTCAAAATAAATATCAACAGCGCAGTGAGCAAAATTACTGTTCACGCCCCGACTGGTGGAGATCAGCATTTTATAGTTTCCGTACCACCCGGACATGTTGCAAAGATTAGTATTCATTGCCTGGTTGATGAAAAGTATTTCAAAAAAGACTCAGACCGGTTTCATAGCTGGATGAAAGATGAAGTCACTGTAAACACCAGGCATGAGGGTGTGCCTGATGGGTTTTTACTGACGCACCCCGCTGAACTGATCTTTGAAGCAGCGATCAAGCCTTCTGCAATTAAAACTGCCATCGATCCTCTGCACCTATGGCAATCGATGTTACCTGATTTGACAGCTAACCAGCAGATAGTACTCGACCTGGTAAAAGACGTATACCAATTTTCTTATTACAGCCGGGTCAGAACTAATCATCAGGTGTGGTATTGGAGTGGCAGGTTGTCCAAAAATCTGTTAGGTGGCTTAAAAACCGAAGAGCTGGATGAGTTTCCCGAAAATATCAATCCGGTGGAAGGCAAAACGAACTACGCAATGAACTGGGAAGCTTGGGAGTTCTCGGACAGACCAGATTTGTCGGCATTGGAATACACTGCTTTCCTTAAAGCGGTGAGACCTGGCCAAACTCTCAACCGGCAAACCATTTTTACTGATAACCGCGCCGTTGATGAAAAAGCACTTTACTACAGATTTTCTGTCGATTTGTTTGGCAGGTACGAATTATTAGGTGGAGATTATGAGGGCAGTGTCAAATCTGGATTATCAGTCGATGGTATTGTCAGTACCTGGAAACGATTTGTGAAACTCAGTACCAGGAAAAATAAACTGCCTAAGCCTGTTATACGTTTCGTCATCCCGCTTACGGCATCAATAGATGAGTGTCGAAAACCGGACACGGTGGCAAGTGCAGATCTGATGATTGTGCTCAATGACAGATGGTTTTCCGAAGCAGGACTGGCGGAGAAGTTGGAAGTGGGCATCGACCTTCTGCGGCATGAAAAACAAAATGGTGACGAAAGAGTAGTTGAATATTATCCCAATATTGGGCATGATCCTATACTTTCCGGTAAGGGGACAGGCGCTTTGTCGATTGATAAGGCGAGTCCTGACACCACATATGCCGGGCAAAGCTCAAATCCAGATGAATACTACATCGAGAGACCCGATGAAGAAAAGTACGAATGGGAAAGGAAGAATCCGGTAGTGGTATTCACCCCGAATGGACCCGCTGGACTTACTTTCGATCTTGCCACCGCTACACCAAGACTTATAGGTTCAACATTTATCTTGAAAATAAACGATGTTAATCGGTTTGTAGACACGGACAAAACACAACTGGGTCCATGGGCCATGATCCAGATTGCTGTCAGGAAAAACATGTTTAAACAACTCTGCGAATTTGATGATTATGATTTCAGAAGTGAATGGACCGCAAAGGAATGGGTTCAGTTTTTACCTGACATCAGTTCCCTTGTCCCGGTTGCCTGGAGAAAAGAAAGTGCAAATTTCGGGCATGTAAATTTCAAAATGAACGGTGATCGCCTGGAGCCTGTAAACCGCAACTTTGAATTTCCCATTTTTTCCGCGGGTCAGGCACAAGACAAGTCCCTTGACAATGAATCGTCCTCTGAACAAAGAATGGAAAGATATCTTGTAATTTCTGAAAGAATGTATAACGCGGGTGGTCAGCCTGTCGAAGTTTACCGGGCAACCTATCGCTACGACAAAGTTGATGGCAATTTCATGTTTAATGACGCTACTGATGGATTAGGTTTGAAGCAAATCAAACAGGGCTATCTACGGGTCATCCTTGTCAGGGTCAGGGCAAAAGGATCGGACCAGAATCTGTGGGAAATGTTATTTGGAAAGTACAAGGATGAAGAAGTGAAATTCAACGAAGTACTGGATGACCCAAAAGCGGCTCTTCCGTTAATCAGTAAAAGACTGTCAATTGAAATCATTTAACTTATAAAACAAACCAATTATGCCACTTGAAATCTCACACATTGTTCAACCCATAAAGCAACCTAAAAAATGGGCTTGCTGGGCCACTGCACTCACTATGCTCTATTCATGGAAAAATCAACTTTCCATTTCCATTCAGGATGTAATAAATCTATATGGCGAGCCTTATAAAACCACCTTTGCTGATTCGGCAACCAGAGGTATTTCGGCCAGTGAGGAAGAAAATTTATACCAGGCAGCTGCCTTAACTGTTATAAAGGGCTTGAACCCGGGCATACCTGCTTGGTATGACCTACTAGAAAAGTATGGACCGCTCTCCATAACTGTTGATGCTGATCCTCCTACAGGAACAATACATGCCCTGGTTATAACCGGTATGAAAGGCGATGGTACGCCTGCCAATACCAACGTCACCTACATTGATCCGGCAGACGGGTTATCACACACCATAAAATTTACTACTTTTTTAACGCTGTACGAAGGTTCAGCGAGCTGGCCATTACAAATCATACACTATCCGCAGTAGTTAACAAAACCCATTCATAATATTAAGTAATTTAACATATAAGACTTCAATCATGACTATACAAACCATTTCCGTCGTCACGGCTATAATCATTTTCCTGCTTTCGTTGTATATAGGATTTAAAACCAACATTTTGAGGGAACAAGATTCTTCAACATCGCCTTATAGTTTATCAAAATTTCAGCTTTGGGTATGGACCACAGTGATCTGCCCCATTTTTGCTCTTCATTGGGGTAATCATTTCCCTGCGAACGCAACGATCAATCAAACCTCGCTGATACTTCTTGGAGTTTCAATGGGCGTTACCGCAACATCGGGCCTGTTAAGTCAGATAAGCGAAAATAGAAAACGGGAACATGCGTTAAAAGGCCTACCTGCAATAACACTAAAGTCAGAAAAAACATCGAAAGGATTCTGGATCGACCTGCTGACTGGCAATGATAACGATATGCCTGTGGAAAGATTGCAAAATCTGATTTTTACATTCATTTATGTGGTGATCTATGTGGTTTTTTTCTTTAGTTATACAAAATCTGGTATAGATCTGGTCACAAAAAAAAATGTTTTCACACTGATGAACTATATTAATTTTGAAACAAACGCATTTGTATTGATGGGAATATCATCCGGATCTTATCTAATCGGAAAAGGAATGAATCGCTAGGTCATTTAAAAAAAGTAATTTCTGCAAGTGTTTGCGCCCACTAAATAAATCCCCGAAAACCTTTAACGACAAGCAAATAATATGAAAAAAAATGAAAAAGAAATTCTCGATAAAGCACGGAACTAGTTATGAGGAGAGACAACCTTATTGATGTTAGAATGGGATATAAGTTCGAAGATGGCTGGATAACAAATCAACCCGCTATTGTCATAAAAATTGCCGAAAAGAAAACAGAAAAAACTACATTTAGAAGGTGCGGATATACTTCCTAAAGAATTCTAAGGCTATCCCATAGAGGTAATTGAACCTACAATCTTTGATTATATCAATGAATTGGAAGTTGGGGAAGTTGCTTTTAAGACAAACGTTGGTGCTGTGATCCTTCATGACGACAGAATTAAGGCCGCCAAAGCTATAGAACAAACCCTGGGATCGGTTAAGTTCAATGACACGGCTTTCTTTTCCGCAAATGCCAAAGCGGTATTTCCCTATTGATCATCATTCATCCAAGTTGCTGTCTAAGAATTCAGAATATTTACGTTTATGGCTTTTCCTGGTTCTTTTTCTCAAATTCCTCGAATGAAGCTCTTATATAGTTTGCCCGGTCATAATCTGACCATTTCCTCAGATTGTCTATTTTAGGAGTATATTTTAGCTTGAAGTCTTCTAGTTTGGCGCTGTCTATCGGCACTGTCTGCCGAATGATTCCATCATTAAAATACCTGTCAATCTCTTCTGCCTTGGCAGCTTGTGCGGTGAGCTGGTTTAGACGTCTTACTCTGCGCCCGTCCTTTCCGAAAAGTTCATAAAAAAAGGTTATCGGATGTCCACCAAGAGGGATCAGAAGTGCTAGTGGTGGCTTTCCATTATAGAATATCCCCTTTTCTTTGCTATAAGCCTTGCTGATCTCGCTGTAGTGTTGTGAAGCAAGTTTACCAGTAATTGCAACTTCTTTAAGTTGATTTGTGGGTCTGAGACGAATCAATAAGTCCGAAAAATTCTGAACAGCAGTTTTTTGGGACTGATATCCAATTCTTTCTATTTGGAGCGTGTCGCCAATTTTACACGTTAGCTCAAACAAGCCAAGTTTATCGGAGTAGGTCAACTGGCCGCTGCGATAATTGCGAATTTCTACCTGCTCTATCCTGGCTTTTGTGCCGTCCTGAACAATCGCACCGCGTACCTGTTTGGTGTTTTGCGCCATGGTGCAGCTAATGCAAATGAACATCAGGGCAACTTGAATTTTGAGTGACAAACTTAACTTCATTCCTACCGGGATAACATTAAAACAATTTACTAAAATTTATTTTATCCAGCTATCACGCTAAAATAGTTTCTATAAATCCCTGTCTTCGAAGTATGAGAGATCTCTTGCTTAGCCCAGACTGAAACAATGTTTTAGTCATACTCGGTTAAATATTAAAATTCGATATTTGTATATCAAATCGTTAATGAAGGATATTAAACATGAACTACAGGGTATCGTTATCGGAAATGGACAAGATCGCAGCACAAGCCAACTCAAAAAAGTCCACGATTTCCTTAGAGGAAATGAAAAAACAGGTTCAAAACCTGAAGGTTAATGATCGCCTCAAATTGAAGAAGAACAACGCCTAATTTCTGCAGCTAGTTATTTTAATTTTAGAAGTGAAGTAAACCATCAATCCAAAATGGATTGCTTACCTCTCAAAACAGTGGCATCTTAAAATCCTTTTGCTATTGGCACATGAGTCTATATCTTCAAAAGCACAATCCTAATGTCCCTGATATTCCAAACAAGCTGATCAAACCGCCACAAAGAAATGGTTTATCTAAGCAGCGCAAGGACTTCTGGGACCTGGTGATCCATCACAACGGCGGGTCGACGGGAAGCTCCCTTCTATGGCACATCACTTCGATCCGTATTTTGACTTGCAGGTGCTGGGGTTAAAGACTGTGCTCAGCAATGCGCACAATAAGAATACGGAGAAGCTGCTGCAGGATTATTTGACGTTTATTCCTGATTTGGGGGATTTTGGTAAT